>DASQDS010000138.1:0-17332 GCA_035634075.1 Pilimelia sp.
GGCGGCGGGCACGCTGGTCGCGGCCGCCGCGGCGCCGGGCGCCACCGGCGGCAGCTACGCCGCGACCCCGCTGTCGCCGTCGGCGACCTGGCAGGCCGGCAGTGGCACGGGCGAGTTCTCCTGGAGCTACCCGCTGCGCACCCCGCCGTCACTGGGCGGGCCGGCGCCGAGCGTCACGCTGGGGTACTCCTCCGGCAGCGTCGACGGCCGGGTGTCCTCGGCCAACGCCCAGCCGTCCTGGATCGGCGAGGGCTTCGACTTCTGGCCCGGCTACGTCGAGCGCAAGTACCGCGGCTGCGCCGAGGACGGGGCGCTGCCCACCGGCGACCAGTGCTGGTACAGCGACAACGCGACGATCTCGCTGAACGGGCGGGCGTCCGAGCTGGTCCGCGACGACGCCTCGGGCCGCTGGCGGCTGAAGGACGACGACGGCTCCCGGGTGGAACGGCTCACCGGCGCGGTGAACGGCGACAGCGGCGAGGCGGGCGTCGACGGCATCGGCGAGTACTGGAAGGTCACCACCACCGACGGGACGCAGTACTTCTTCGGCCGGCACCGGCTGCCCGGCTGGAGCGCCGGCCGCCCGGAGACCAACAGCACGTGGACCCTGCCGGTGGTCGGCAACAACCCGGCGGACCCGTGCCACGGCACCGTGCACGCGGACTCGTGGTGCCAGCAGGCGTGGCGGTGGAACCTCGACCACGTCGTGGACGCCCATGGCAACGCCCTCACCTACTTCTACGACAAGGAGGAGAACCGGTACGACTTCGGGCTGGGCAACCAGACGCTGCCGTACACCCGCGGGGGCACGCTGGACCGCATCGAGTACGGCCTGCGGGCCGGCCAGGAATTCAGCACGCCGGCGCCGATGCGGGTGCTGTTCACGACCGCCTCCCGGTGCGTGCCCGGCACGCCGTGCAACGTGGCCGACTGGCCGGACACCCCGTGGGACCGCGACTGCCTGACGACCAGCTGCACCGGCAAGGTGACGCCGACGTTCTGGAGCACCCGCCGGCTGGCCAAGGTCACCACGCAGGTCCGGGCCGGCACGGCGTACGACGACGTCGACTCGTGGGCGCTGACCCACGAGTACGCCAACTCCGGCGACTCGACGACGTCACCGGTGCTGTGGCTGGACAAGCTCGTCCACACCGGGCACTCCGGCCCCACGGATGCCTCGATGCCGGCGATCGACTTCAACGGCCTGGCCATGGACAACAAGATCAACACCTCGGCGGCCACGAGCGTCCGCAAGGTCCGGATGACGAGCATCCTGAATGAATCGGGCGGCTCCGTCGCCATCACGTACAAGGCGCCGGAGTGCACGCCGGCGAACCTGCCCGCGAACGCGGAGACCAACACCAAGCGCTGCCTGCCGGTGCGGTGGGCGCCGCAGGGGCAGCCGGAACGGCAGGACTGGTTCCACAAGCACGTCGTGGAGAAGGTCGACGCGGTCGACGGCACCGGCGTCGCCGACGGCACGACCACGGCGTACGAGTATGTCGGCCCGGCGGCCTGGCACTACGACGACGACGACGGCCTGGTGCCCGCCGAGCGCAAGACGTGGGCGCAGTGGCGCGGCTACGAGGTGGTACGCACCCGGGTGGGCAACACCCAGGACGGCGGCCGCACCCTGTCCGAGGTCCGCTACTACCGCGGGATGGACGGCGACCGGGCCGCCCCCGCCGGCGGCCACAAGACCGCCCGGGTGACCGACTCGCGCGGCGGCACGGTCCCCGACCACGAGCGGCTGCAGGGCATGGTCCGGGAGACGGCCACCTACCTGGGCGACGGCGGCCCGGTGGTCAGCCGAGCGATCAACGACGGCTGGGTGTCCCCGCCCACCGCCACCGACGTGCGGCCGTGGGGCTCCATCCAGGCCCGGTTCACCGACGTGTCGGTCACCCGCACGGACGGCCCGATCACCGACGGCATCCGGGAGACCCGGGTGGAGAAGACGTTCGACAACGCGTACGGGCAGCCGCTCACCGTCAACGACCTCGGCGACGTGGCCAAGACGGGCGACGAGGAGTGCACCAGGCTGACGTACGTCCGCAACACCGCCGCCTGGTTGGTGGCGGCCGTCGGCCGGGCCGAGCGCTACGCGCTGCCGTGCGCCGCCGCGCCGGCCGGCGAGGCGGATGTCATCTCCGACACCCGCACCTCCTTCGACGACGCGCCGAACTGGCAGACCCCGCCCACCCGGGGCGACGTCACGAAGGTCGAGGACCTGGCGACGTGGAGCGCCGCCGGCAGCACGTACGACGTCACGTCGCGCGCCGCGTACGACGCCTACGGCAGGTCCACCGCGACGTGGGACTCGGCCGAGCAGCGCTCCACCACCACGTACGAGCCCCCGACCGGCGGCCCCGTGGTGTCCTTCACGTCGAAGAACCCGCTCGGGCACGCCTCGTACACCAAGGTCGACCCCGGCCACGGCGGCCCCGTCCTGACCGTGGACCCCAACGACCGGCGCACCGAGCTGGCGTACGACGGCCTCGGCCGGCTGCGCAAGACCTGGCTCCCCGGCCACCCGCGGGCAACCAACCCGGACCTGCCCAGCTCGGAGTTCCAGTACCTGATCCGGCAGACCGGCGGGGTCAGCTCGGTCACCACCCGGTCGCTGCGCAACGACGGCGGCTACAACATCTCGGTCGAGCTGTACGACGGCCTGCTGCGGCACCGGCAGAGCCAGATCGCCTCGCCGGCCGGCGGCAGCACCCTTGCCGACACCTTCTACGACAGCCGCGGACTGGTGGTGAAGCAGCACGGCGCGTACCGGGCGACCTCATCGCCGTCGACCACGCTCGTGCCCGTCCCGACCGAGACGGTGCCGGGGTGGGTCAGGACGGTCTACGACGCCGCCGGCCGGCGCACCGCGGAGATCTTCGGTGAGGGCCAGGTGGAGAAGTGGCGCACCACCGCCGTGCACGGCGGCGACCGGATCGGCATCATCCCGCCGGCCGGCGAGGCGCCCACCCAGGTGCTGTTGGACGCCCGCGGCCGGGCGACCGAGCTGCGCGAGTTCACCGGCGCCACGCTGGCCAGCCCCTACGACGCCACCACGTACCAGTTCAACCGCAAGGGCGAGCAGGTCGGCGTCACCGACTCCGCCGGCAACACCTGGACGTACGCCTACGACGTGCGCGGCCGCAAGACGGTCAGCACGGACCCGGACCGCGGCCCCACCACGACGACGTACGACGACGCGGGCCGCGTCCGGTCCACGAAGGACAGCCGCGGCAACGAGCTGTTCACCGAGTACGACGCGCTGAGCCGGCCGACCAAAATGCGCAACGGCGCGCCCGACGGCCCGGTCCGGGTCGAGTGGGCCTACGACACACTGGCGGTCGGCAGCCTCACCTCGGCCACCCGGCACACCGCGGGCGGCGCCTTCACCACCGCGGTCACCGGCTACGACATCGGCTACCGGCCCACCGGCACCACCGTCACGCTGCCGGCGAGCACCGGCGCGCTCGCCGGGACCTACGCGTTCACCGCCTCCTACCTGCGGGACGGCTCGGTCGACACGGCGACCTCACCGGCCAAGGGCGGCCTGCCGGCGGAGACCTTCACGACCGGCTACAGCGGGTACGGCCTGCCGACGAGCCTGTCCTCCGAATTGGGTTCCTACGCCACCGGCACCACCTACAGCCCGTACGGCGAATTCACCGGCGCCACCCTCGGCGCGGCGCCGAACCGGGTGAAGATCATTCAGGAATACCTCGAGGGCTCCCGGCGCCTCGACCGGGTGAAGGTCACCCGCGAGGGCAGCGCCGACACCGTCGCCGAGGCCGCGTACACCTTCGACCCGGCCGGCAACCTGACCAAGCTGACGGAGACCGCTACCGGGCAGCTGACCGACACCCAGTGCTTCACCTACGACTACCTGCGCCGGCTGGACCGGGCGTGGACGCCGACGACCGGCGACTGCGCCGCCGCCCCCACCGTGGCCGGGCTGGGCGGCCCCGCCAAGTACTGGACGGACTGGCAGCACGACAAGGTCGGCAACCGCACGAAGCAGACCCGCTACGGCACGGCCGCCGGCACCGAGACGACGACGTACGAGTACCCGGCGGCCGGCCAGCCGCAGCCGCATTCGCTGCTCAAGGCCACCGTGGTCAGCAACACCGGCACCCGCATCCTGCAATGGGGCTACGACAAGGCCGGCAACACCGAGAACCGGCCCGCCGCCGGCGGCGGCAACCAGACGCTGACCTGGGACGTCGAGGGCCGCCTGGAGAAGCTCGTCGAGAACGGCAACACGACCTCGTTCACCTACGACGCCAACGGCGGCCGGCTGCTCCGCACGGACGCCACCGGCACCACCGCGTACATCGGCGACCTGGAGCTGCACGCCCCCGCGAACGGCGGCGCGGTCACCGGCACCCGCTACTACTCGCACGCCGGCATGACGATCGCCACCCGCACGGCGGCCGGCGTCACGTGGCTGGTCGGCAACAACCAGGGCACGGCGACCCTCGCCATCAACTCGGCCGACACCAGCCAGGTGACGCGGCGCCGCTTCACCCCGTACGGCGAGCCGCGCGGCGGCGAACCGGCGTGGCCCGGCGAGCGCGGCTTCGTCGGCGGCACGAAGGACAAGACGGGGCTGACCCACCTGGGCGCCCGCGAGTACGACCCGGGCACCGGCCGGTTCATCTCCGTCGACCCGGTGCTGGACCCGGGCCAGCCGCAGCAGCTGCACGGCTACTCGTACGCCAACAACAACCCCACCACCTGGTCAGACCCGTCGGGCCTGCTCGCCAACGCGGAGGTTGGTGGCGGCGGCGGCTCCCCCGCCCCCGACACCTCTGGTCCGGGCGGTTCCACCGGCAAGGGCGGCTCCGGCGGCGGCTCCGCGCCGTATGTGGAGCCACCGCTGCCGCCGGACCTGGCCGCGATGGAGGCCGAGGCGAACAGCCTGCTGAGCAAGAACTGGTTCGACATCGTGCTGGAGGTCGGCGGCGACCTGCTCCGCGAATTCCTGCACGTCGACGACCTCAACGGCTGCTTCGGCCGCGGCGACATCGGCGCCTGCATCTCGCTGGCGGTCGACATCATCCCGTGGAGCAAGGTCTTCGAGCTACCCAAGCTCATCTCGGCGATCCGCCGGGCCTGGAGCGCTGTCAACGCCTTCTGGGAACGCCAGAAGTGGGCGGTGCAGATCCTGACCCAGGTGGAGCAGTTCCGCACCACGGCCCGGGCGGCGGCCCGCGCGGCAGCCGAGGCGGCGGCCCAGGCGGAGGCGATAGCCCAACAGGCGAGAGCGACGGCGGCCCGCGCCGCGGCGGCGGCGAAAGCGGCGGCGTCCCGCGCCGCCGCCCAGGTCAAACCCGTGTCGAAGAAGGCGCCCTCGAAGAAACCGGAGGTCGCGGAGGCCAAGGGCTGTAACAGCTTCGTCCCCGGCACGCGGGTCCTGATGGCGGACGGGACCACCAAGCCCATCGAGGAGCTGCAGCCGGGCGACGAGGTGGTCGCCACCGACCCCGAGACGGGCGAGACGTCGACGCGGTCGGTGAGCACCCGCATCACCGGCAGCGGCGGCAAGACGCTGGTCGACGTCACAGTTGACACGGACGGCACCGCCGGCGACGACACCGAGACGCTGACGGGGACCGACGGGCACCCGTACTGGGTCGCCGACCAGGCGAGGTGGCTGAAGGCGATCGACCTGAAGCCGGGCGACGAGCTGCTGAGCCCGGACGGCAGCCGCGTGCGCGTGGTGGCGGTGTCGGTCTACGGCGCCCTGGCCGCCGTGCACAACCTCACTGTCGCCGACGTCCACACGTACTATGTGATGGCCGCCGATACCCCGGTCTTGGTCCACAACTGCGGTGACGGCCTCCTGCATCCTGGTCAGAATGGTGCGGATGACAGTCCTCAAGACTGGATTCCCATGAACTCATGGACGAGGAACGGTGCGAATTTGACGGAGGGTAACTACCATTTCGTGGTCATGCCAGATAAGTCAGTTCGAACCTTCCATGAAAGCATCTGGGAAACCGCGCCAGAGGCTGGTCATACAAGCCTCTCGCGTGGTAGGGGGGTACTGGCGGCGGGTACTTTCGATGTGGGCTCGGGTGGAGCGATCACTCGATTCGACAACTTCTCAGGTCACTATCGGCCGAGTGCAGCCACCCAAGGCGTTATACGCGATTCTTTAGGTCGAAGTGGGTTTAACCTTGGCGGTGCCCACTGGGATCCGTTCGAATTCAGCTAACCGTTAGCCTGGTTGTGCCCGGCTAGCGCGTGTCCTGTCGATCATGTGGGGGTTGGTGGTCGAGGATGCCTCGGTGGTTGGTCGGGGTGAGTTGACGGACAAGGCGTGGGCAGCGATCGAGCCGTTGCTGCCCGCGCCTGGTGTGCGTGCGGGTCGGTGGCGGGATCACCGGCAGGTCATCAACGGGATTCTGTGGAAACTTCGCACCGGTGCGCCGTGGCGTGACTTGCCGGAACGCTACGGGCCCTGGAAAACCTGCCATGAACGGCTACGACGGTGGACCGCGGATGGGACCTGGGACCGGATCCTGGCCGCGGCGCAGGTCTACGACGACGGGCAGCCGGTGGACTGGGTGATCAGTGTGGATTCCTCGGTTGTCCGGGCGCATCAGCACTCGGCTGGCGCCCGGGAAAAGAGGGCTCTACCGGCGGTGTGGCCGTGGCGGCGACGGATGGTGAGGCGTTGGGTCGCTCCCGGGGCGGACTGAGCACGAAAATCCACCTCGCCGTCGACGGGAGGGGCCGGCCGCTGTCGGTACTGCTCACGCCCGGGCAGGCCGGAGACAACCCGCAACTGCTCAACGTGCTCGACGCGATCGCCGTCCACGACGGCGGTCCCGGCCGCCCCCGTAAGCGACCCGACATGCTCATCGCGGACAAGGGCTACGCCCACGACACCACCCGGCGCACGCTACGCCGCCGCGGTATCCGGCACACCATTGCCGAACGAACCGACCAGGTCGCCCGCCGCGCCGCCAAGGGCAGCGCCGGCGGGCGACCACCAACCTTCGACGACGTCCTCTACCGGCGACGTAACGTCGTCGAGCGGTGCTTCAACCGGCTCAAGCAATGGCGTGACCTGGCCCCCCGCCACGCCAAACGCGCCGCCCTCAACCGCGCCAGCCTGACCCTCATCGCCGCCATCATCTGGCTCTCATGATCGACAGGACACGCCCTTAGCAAGGGAGGTCGCGGCCCGCTTGCCCGTGGATTCGCCGGGTGTCCCGATAGGAGTGTGGTCTTAAAGCCCGAGACGGCCGAGCAGGCGGTGGCGCCGCGCTGGGGTCACCGCGGGCGATGCGCCGATCAGCGGATCGGCGCATCCCGCGAGGCCGCGGCCCCAGCGTGCCATCTGCTGGATTCAGGACCGCTTGTAGATGTCGAGCGCGTTCGGCGCGAAGGGGCTGCCGACGGCGGCGCAGCTGCCCTGCTGGACAGGGTTGCCGATCACCCACCAGCCGGCCGGAACGGGAGAGGCCAGGCAGACCCGCAGCCAGGAACCCACCGGCAGCCCGTCGGCCTGCTGGACGACCAGCTGCCAGGATCCGCTGCCGCAACGGCCGGAGTAGCCGATGATGACCCAGCCGGAGGGCACCGGCCCGCAGGTGAGCGCCACGTCGCCGGGTGCCGCCTGGGCGGCGGAGGGTGCCATGAGCGTGGCGGCGCCGAGAACAAGGGCCACGGCGCAGGCAAACAATCGACGCATGTAGTGCTCCAGACACCAGCTTCAATGATGGCTAGACCCTATGCCGGGCCGGTCATCGCGCACCAGACCGCAAGCACGTCCTCGCAAGACGATTTGCCGACGCGCCGTCCTGTGTGGATCGTGCCGTCGTTGCCCACGCCGCCATCGGCGGCCTCCCGCGGCGCGGCACGACGTACGTCTTCAGCGGCTCGTCGGAGTGGATTCCTCCCGGCGTTCAGCCAGCCTCTGGAACGCCCTGGGTCAGCGCCGCTTGGACGATGCGGACGGCCTCATTGGTGTCGATGCCGAGAGCGGTGATGACGGCCGCGTACTCGGCGGCGGCGCGGCGGGCCCGTTCCCACCCCTGCTCGCCGGCCGCGGACACGAACGAGCCGGCCGCACCGCGGGTCTCGATCAGCCCGGCCTCATCCAGCCCCCGGTAGGCCCGGCCGACCGTGTTGACTGCCAAGCCGAGGTCGGCGGCCAGGCGGCGGATGGTCGGCAGCCGGGTGCCCACGGCCAGCGTGCGGTCCTGGATCTGCCCGGCGAGCTGGGCGCGGAGCTGCTCGAAAGGTGGGACGGGCGAGGCCGGGTCAATGACGATCATGCGGGTTCACCGGGCGCTGGCGCGACGCTGGGCAGCCAGGGCATTCCGTCCCTCCCAGACTGTGATCATTACGACCGCCATGACGCTGAGGACGATGAAGGCGAGCCAGCCCGTGTTCCACGGATCGAGCCCGGTGTCGAATATCGACACGACCGGCAGGGACCACACCGCGGTCGGCATGGCCACCTCGCGGGCGTCCTCGATGCGCATGAACAGGTCGGCCCTCAGCGAGCCCTCGTCGTCGGCCACCACCGGGTGGGTGAGCGCATGGCGCAGCTGGACACCGGTCCCGACCGCGACCCCGCACAGCCCGATGAGCAGGATGACCGCCGCGTACCTAGCGGCGCCGTCCCGCACGGTCAGGGCCGCGATCGCCAGCACGGCCGCGCCCGCGTACGTGACCGCCAGCAACGCCGCCCGCGGCACGCCGAGCACGGTCCGCCAGCCGGGCCGCACGGAGTGGGTCGCCCGTCGCGGCAGCTCCGCGCCGGCCTGCTGATCGACCCGCCGCACCCACCGGTCCAGCAGCGACAGGATCAGCACCACCCCGCCCACCAGGGCCGTCAGCACCACCAGCGCCCAACGCCGCTGCGCGCCGAACCCGTCATCCGCGGGACGGATCGGCAAGGCGGAGACGTAGACGAGAGCAGTGGCGCAGAGGAACGCGGCCAGCAGGACGGCACCGGCCAGCCGCGCACGTCGCCGGACCGTCAGACGCGCCGCCAGCACCGGTGTCGGCGTGACGTCGGTCAGGCCGCGCCCGGCCAACCACAGGCGGGCTATCTCGAGTTCCGACGAACGCACCTTCCTCGGCATGGCGGCCTCCCAGCTTGTCGCATGTCTTGTCTCACCATCCTGAGACAAGACATGCGACAAGTCAAACTCCTGCCCGCGCGAGGCACAAGCCCGATGGAACGTCAACCGCACCAGGGAACGTGAGATCCACTAGTCTAGCCGCCTGCGGGGTCACTCGATTGCATGCAGAGCTATGCCTCGTGACCCCGCAGGCTATAGCGCCAGCACTTTTGGCCAGAAGTTGGCTTGTCGCGTCCCGTATTGCCTGATGAGCAGGCGCCGACGAGCGCGACACTCGCAGACTGCTTGGTGCCATAAACTGGACGGATCCGGCTTTCTTGACGCATGCGGCAGTTTGGTTCACGCCTTTTCCGCTCGGCCGGTCGGGGCGATTTAATCCCTAACGGGTTCCCTGGGCTCTTCCTGATTTCCGTCCCTAAAGGTCCTAGCGGATTGGACTAGAATCTTGACCTGTGTGGGAGCTAGGAAGCTGGCGGCGGCAACCAGTTGACCAATCTCCGTAGTGGCGGGGTACGGCTCTTGCGCAGCCGTTTCAGAATCTATAGGCAAGTCCGCAATGACAAGTAGATCATCGACATTCAACTGAAAAGCAGGCGCGATGTCCCGAAGGACCTGGGGCGTCGGTTGAAGCTTACCTGTAAGCAGTTGATTGATGGTCGACTCGGCCCGCCCAGAGGCTCGGCTGACGATTCTTGCTGATAGTCGGCGGTTCTGCATGAGCCCTCGAAGAACTCTAGCGAAGTCGGCGCTCATTGCCGAATTCTATACCGGTTGAACGGCCACCGGCGTCCCAGCCGGAAGCGCAGTCGAGGCCCGAAGTTGGGCGCCGAAGGTCACGGCAGTGCGCATCGGTTGCTGTCACGTGATGTCAGCCGAGCACGCGGTGGCCGGCGTACCGCCCCGCCGCCTCCGCCAGGACTCCCCGCAGCCGCAGGGCGACGTCCGGGAACGACTCGCCGCCGGGTGCCCGGTAGTAGAACTCGCCCACCCGCGCGCGCCGGGCCACCTCGTCGGGGAAGCGGTCGCGGATGGCCGCCATCGTCAGCAGTTCCAGCACGCCGGCCTCCCGGTCGCGCAGCCGCTCGTCCAGCCGGACCGGCGGCGGGTCCGCCGACGCGGGCAGCGCCGCGCCGGCCAGCGCCCAGGTCTCCCGGGCGCGGGCGTACGGCGAGCACAGCACCACGTCGGGCGGCGCGTGCGCGGCGAGCCACTCCCCCAGCGCCAAGGCCTGCGCCCGGCCGCGCTCCGACAGCGGTACGTCGGCGTCGCGGCCGGGCACCCCGGCGGCGAGCAGCCCGGCGGCGTCAGCGACGGGAAGTGCGGCGTTCGCCACGCTCTCCCCGTGCCGCACGGCGATCAGCTCCATGGCGTCCATCCTGGCCTATCGCGGCGCTCCGGCCGGGAAGCGGCGGCGGCCGGTCCAGGCAGGACCGCCTCAGCGCCGTGGGTGATCGCCCGACCGACGCCCGGTGACGATCGATCCCGCCGGGTAGCCGTTTGGTCAGCGGCGGCGCCCGAAATGCGGTCGAGCTCTACCGGTTAAGGCATTCATCTGTGACGATGGGAGCGTTCCCAGCCTCGGGGGGTTTAGCGTGACAGTTGTTGATGCGGTAGATGTGCAGGCCACAGCCCGTCAGCGCTTTCGGCACCGCCGGACCGGCCCGACGCCCGTGGTGCTGGCCGGGCTCGTCGGCGGGTGGCTGGTCGTAGTGCTCGCCGCCCCCCACGTTCACGTGGCCCCGCCGGTGTACCGGCTGGCGCTGTTCGCCCACCTGGCGGCGCTGGTGCTGGGCTTCGGTGCCGTCCTGACGGTGGACTGGTTCGGGCTGCTGTGGACACTGCGCCGGCGCAGCCTCACCGACGTGATCCAGGTGGCGAGCGGTACGCACACCCCCATCTGGCTGGGCCTGGCCGGCCTCACCGCCACCGGCTTCGTCCTCGCCCCGGACACCTCCTCGCCCCTGACGCTGGCGAAGCTCGTCGCGGTGCTCGCCGTCGCGGTCAACGGCCTGTACGCCCGGCGGGTCCAGGACGACCTGAGCGCGCTCGACGGCGCCCCGCCGCCGCGCTCGGTGCTGCTGCGCGGCGCCCTGGCGGTCACCGTCTCGCAGGCCGGCTGGTGGACGGCCATGGCGGTCGGCTTCTTCAACGCCCAGAACTGACGGCCAACGGCCGACCAGCTCACCCCGCTCCGGGCAGGCGCCGGGCGAGCAGGTCGACGACATCGAGCCAGGCCCGCTGTGCGTGTCGCGGGTGTCAGCCGGCGCCGGGGAGCACCGGGATGTTGAGGATGTCGAGGAAGGCGGTCGCCGCCGGCGTGCGGCCAACGCGGCTCCAGATGACGTACTCGACCCGGGCCGGCGCGTCGGTGACCTCGACAGTGGTCACTCCGGTGAGCTGAGGCGCGTAGGCGGCCGGGAGCATGGCCACGCCGAGATGCTGCTCGACCAGCCGGGCTGTGAGGTAGGCCGTAGTCACCTCGAAGGCGACGTCGCGGCTGAGCCCGGCGGCCGCGAACGCCTGATCGGACTGCGCCCGGCCGGCGGTGTTGGCCGGTAGGTCCACGAAGACCTCGGAGGAGAGCCGGCGCAGGTCGACCGACGGCTCGGCGGCGAGCGGGTGGTCCGGCGCGACCACGGCGACGAGTCGGTCCCGGGCGAGTTCCCGGGCCTCCACGCCCTCCGGCCGCGCCGTGGTCGGCAGCCCGAGGAACGCCACCTCGATGGCGCCCTCCTTGACCTGGTCGATCAATTCCTCGCTCGCGCCCGCCCGCAGGCGGATCCGCACCTGTGGGTGGCGCCGGCGGAACTCCCGCAGCGCGCTGGGGATGTCGACCGCGGCGACGGTGGGGATCAGGCCCACGGCGAGCCGTCCGCGCACCTCGCCGACCGCCGCGGCAACCTCGGCCGCCGCCCGCTCGGCCGCGTTCAGGCACAGCCTGGCGGCGGGCAGGAACGCCTCGCCGGCCGGAGTCAGCCGCACCCGGCGGCTGGTGCGCTCGAACAGCCTCGTGCCCAGTTCCTTCTCCAGGCGCGCGATCTGGTGGCTGAGGGCGGACTGGACAACCAGACACCGTTCCGCGGCGCGGGTAAAGCTGCTCGTCTCGGCGACGGCGACGACGTACCGCAGCTGCTGAAGCTCCACGGATCCATCTTCTACCGAGATGGATGGGATGACAAAGATGTGTTGGACTCATTGATCACCTCCGGGTGAGACTGCCTCCGAGTCAGTCGAACCGAGGAGACGAGATGGTGACCACCGACGAACACCCGTACCCAGCGGCGAGATCGTGGCTCGGTGTCGCGGTGATCACCGCGAGCCTGTTCACGTTCGTCACCACCGAGCTCATGCCCGTCGGCCTCCTCACCTCGATCAGCGCGAATTTGGACGTGTCGGTGGGCGTCGCGGGGCTGATGGTCACCCTGTACGGCATCTCGGCCGGCGTCGGGGCCCCCTTCCTGGTGGCCTGGACCCGGCGCGTCAACCGGCGCCTGCTGCTTTCCGTCCTTCTGGCCATCCTTGCCGCGGGCAACCTGATCACCGCGATCGCGCCCACCTTCGCGCTGGTGCTGGTGACGCGACTGGTGATGGGCTTCGCCAACGGGGTGTTCTGGGCGATCGGCGTGAGCATGGCGATGCGGCTCGTGCCGGACCGCCTGGCCAGTCGCGCCGCCGCGGTAGCGTTGTCCGGCATCTCGATCGCGGCGGTGGCCGGCATCCCGCTGGGCACCTTCCTGGAGAGCCTGACGAGTTGGCGGACCACCTTCCTGATCTGGGCAGGTCTCAGCGCTCTGGTGTTCCTCGTCGTTGCCGTCGTCATTCCGTCGCTGCCCTCGCAGACTGCCGTCCCGGCCCGCGAGGTCTTCGCGTTACTGGTCGAGAACGTGCGGCTGCGGCTGGTGATCATGACCGTCACGCTGTACGTGCTCGGCCACTTCGGGGCGTACACGTTCATCCGTCCGTTCGCGGAGGAGAACGCCTCCGTCACGCCGGCCTTCATGTCGGTGCTTCTGGTGGTCTACGGCATCGGAGGCGCGGCCGGAAACTTCATCGCCGGGTACACCGTGACCAGGAACCTGAGGGGCAGCTTCAGCACCGCCTGCACCGGCCTCGTGGCGGCGATGCTGCTGCTCCTGACATTCGGGCACACCCGGCCCGGTCTGCTCCTCGCCGTGGTCGTGTGGGGACTGTCGTTCGGCGCCGCGAACCTGTGTCAGATCAACATGACCCTCGGCGCCGCACCCGACAGGTTCGAGGCCGCCCTGGCGATCAACACCCTGGGATACAACACGTCCATCGCGCTCGGTGCGCTCTTCGGCGGGTTGTTCGCCGACCACCTCGGCATCGACAGCGCCGTCTGGTTCGGTGTGACGCTGACCGCGGCGTCCCTGCTCGTCACCCTCGGCACCCGCCGACAGGCAGCGCGGGCCGCCTCCGACAGGGCACCGGCCGTCACCGGATGAACGGCAGAACCGCGATCGGCTGCCGATCCGTACGGCAGGCCGATGACGACCGCGTTGAAAGGAGGTCACATGCGTCGGATCGTGTTGTCGGGAGAGCCCTTCGAGGATGTGTACGGCTACTGCCGTGCGGTGCGGGTGGACCACCAGGTGCATGTGTCAGGGACAACCGCCCGCCCGCCGGATTTGGCCGGCACCGACGCGTATCAGCAGGCGAAGGCGGCGTTGAGGAGCATCGACGATGCGTTGCGGCAGGTGGGCTCGAGCACGGCGGCGGTTGTGCGCACCGTCACCTACGTCACCGACATGGGCGACGCCGACCTCGTCGCCCGAGCGCACCGGGAGACGTTCGCGCACGTTCGCCCGGCGGCGACGCTGGTGGAGGTGTCGCGGCTGACCGATCCTCGCGAGAAAGTGGAGATCGAGGCGTATGCGGTCGAGCTGGGCTGAGCCGGCGCCCTGTCGACATAGGTCAGCGCGGCGGAGACGGGGCGGTTACCAGCCCGGGAGGCCCGTCCTGGGGCCGCGGGGCAGAGGCAGCTCCGGGCCGACCGCCGCCGGCCGGGCCGATCGGGCGGCGTCAGCGGCCGCGCGGGCCGTCGCGGGCGTCGGGGTCACGTCGGGGCAGTGGGTACCGACGGGTGGCGTCACGCCCCTGATCAGGTACGCCTCGATGATCGCCTGCACGCACGGTCCCCGGCGCAGGGTTCCGTGCCCGGAGCCGTCGTAGGTCGCCAGCGCGCCGCGCGGCCCGAGCTGCCTGGCGACGCGTACCGCCCAGGCGTGCGGGGTGGCCGGGTCGTAGAGCGGGTTCAGCACGAGCAGCGTGCCGGGGCCACGGACCCGCAACCGGTGCTGCGGGTTGTTCACCTCGCTGGGCCAGCCGAGGCAGGCGGTCACCGCGGTGAGCCCGAGGGGTGAGTAGCGCATGTCCGGCGCGCGGTACGCCATCGCGCCGGCGAGCGCGGCGAACTCGCGGTAGTCGCGGACCGGGAGGCCCCAGTCCTCGCAGAACACCGCAGGGAACGCGTACTCGAACTCGTCGTCCCCGACCCGCCCGGCGAAGCCCGCCCGCGTGGCGGACCGGGCTGCCTGGGCCGCGGGCGGGCCGACGCCCACACCGCCACCGGGCGTCTCGCCGCTCTCGACCAGCGCCAGGTACGTGGCCAGGCCCTTCCAGTCGGGCGCGTAGAACGACCCGTACGCGGCGGTGACCAGGCGGTACGCGCTCAGCGGCTCGCCGGGCGCGTACGGGTCCAGCAGCTCGCCCCGGTCCGCCTTGGCGAGCAGGGCCTGCCACAGGGCGCGGATGTCCCGGCCGTACAGCCCGCACGCGCGGTCGGCCGCGCAGCCGTCGGCGAACCGCTCGAACGCGCCCTGCACCGTGCCCGCCGTCTCGGTCAGGAAGCGGCGGGTGTCGGCGCTGTGGTCCATGTTGCTGTCCGACACGATCGCGCGCACCCGGCGCGGGAACTGCTCGGCGTACTGCTGGCCGATCAGCGAGCCGTACGAGATGCCGTAGAACGACAGCCGTTCCTCGCCGAGCGCGGCGCGCAGCGCGTCCACGTCCCGGACGACGCTGAGCGTGTCGACGTGGTCGAAGAGCGGGCCGGTGCGCTGCCGGCAGTCGGCGGCCAGCCGCACGTTGTACGCGCGGAGCGCGTCGAGGTCGGCCTGGCTGGCCGGCACCGGCGGCGGGGCCTGGCCGAGCAGCGTCATCGAGCACCGGACGGGGTGGCTGCGGGCCACGCCGCGCGGGTCGAAGCCGACGATGTCGAACCGCCTGGTGATTTCGGTGCCGAAGGCCCGGCTGCCGAAGACGGCGAAGTCGACGCCGGAGGAGCCCGGCCCGCCGGGGTTGATCAGCAGCGAACCGATCCGGGCCGTCGGGTCGGTCGCGCGCCGCCGGGCCACCGCGACGTCGACGGTCGCCCCGGCCGGCTCCGCCCAGTCGACCGGCACCCGCAGCGCGCCGCACTCGGCCGTGGCGTCCTCCGGGCACGGGCCCCAGGCGATCTCCCCGGGCGCCGCCTGCGCAGCGGAGCGCATGGCGCGCGCGCCGTCGGCCGTGGCGCTGGCCACGCCGGGCACCGCGAGGCCGGCCGCGAGCACGACAACAGCCAGCAGGCGGGGTGTTCTGGGCACGTGATCCTCCGGTTCCGCGGCCCGCCGGCGGCGGGCGACGCGGGAGCGCGCACCCGGCAAGCCCGCGGCGATATGACCATGATTCTGCCCCAGTGCGACGCGCCATATCGGCTAGCTGGCGGAAGCCACCCGGACGGATTGTGGTCTCCGCGGCCCGCGCGGTCAGGCGCTTACGATGACCGGCCATGGACGCGTCCGACATCCCGCACCACCGCCTGCGTCAGCTGCGCCTGACGGGCCCGCCGCTGGCCGCGCCGCCGGACGTCGTGCGCGCGCTGGGCGCCGTGCAGGCGCAGGACTACGGCCCGGCGACCTGGGCGGTGGGCCAGCGGGTGGCCGGCGCCACCGCCGAGGCCGTCGACCGCGCCGTCGACGAGGGCGCCATCCTGCGCACGCACGTCATGCGGCCGACGTGGCATTTCGTGCCGGCGGCGGACATCGGCTGGCTCCAGGCGCTGACCGCGCCCCGGGTGCACGCGCAGAACGCCTACTACTACCGCCGGTTCGGCCTGGACGCCGACGCCTTCGCCGCCAGCCACCGCGCCCTCACCGGCGCGCTGCGCGGCGGCAACGCGGTGACGCGCGCGCAGGCCCAGGCGATCCTGGCCAGCGCCGGCATCGCGGCCAGCGGGCTGGGCCTGGCGTACGTGTTGATGCACGCCGAGCTGGCGGGGCTGATCTGCAGCGGGCCGCGGGCCGGCAAACACCACACGTACGCGCTGCTCGCCGAGCGGGTGACCGCGCCCCGCGAGCTGGACCGCGACGGCGCCCTGGCGGAACTCGCCCGCCGCTACTTCACCAGCCACGGGCCGGCGACGGCGGCCGACTTCCGCTGGTGGTCGAGCCTGACCGCCGCGGACGTGACCCGCGGGATCGAGCTGGCCGGCGCGGCCGTGACCCGCCACGACGTCGACGGCACCGCGTTCTGGTCCGCACCGCACGCAGAGACGCCGCACGCAGAGACGCCGCACGCAGAGACGCCGCCGTCCGTGCACCTGCTCCAGGGCTACGACGAATACATCATGGGCTACACCGGGGACAGCAAGTATCTGCTGGACGCCGCCGGGCACGCGCGGTTCGCGGGCGCCGACCGGCCGGCCTTCAACCACGTCCTGATCGTCGACGGACAGGTGGCCGGGCACTGGAAGCGGACGGTGCGCCGCGGCGGCGTACACCTGGATGTCGCTCTGCACCGCCCGCTCGACGGCGCCGGCGGCCGGGCCCTGCGCGCGGCGGCGGACCGGCACGGGCGGTTCCTGGGCCTGCCGGCGACGGTGGCGACCGCGCCGCTGTGAGGGGCGCCGCACGCGGCGGGCCGGAAACCGCGGGGCACCGGGGGCGAAGCCGGCCTATCCTTGCGGCGTCATGACATCCGCCGTAACCACCCTGGCCGCCCGCCTGCCCGAGCTGATGCTGCGCGACGAGCAGCGGCTGCGCCGCCGGCTGGACGGGCTGCGCCGGGTCCGCGACGCCGCCGCCCGCCGGGCGGCGACCGACCAGATCGCCGTGGAGATCGAGGCCGCCGAGGCGCGGCTGGCCCAGCGCCGGGCGCGGGTGCCGGCGCTGCGCTACCCCGACGAGCTGCCGGTCAGCCAGCGCCGGGACGACATCCTGGCC
>DASQDS010000139.1:0-3239 GCA_035634075.1 Pilimelia sp.
CGGTGCGCGGGCCGTAACCAACCAGGATGGCCGTGCGCCCGCCGGGGGCGGGACCGCCGGTCAGGCCGGCCTCCGGCACGGCGGCGGGATCGGGCTCGGCCGCGGCCCCCGGGTCGGTGTCGATCGCGATGATCGGTGCGCCGACCGCCACCGTCGTCCCCTCGCCGTGGAAGATCGCCCGCACCTCGCCGGCCCACATCGCCGGGATCTCCACGGCGGCCTTCGCGGTCTCCACCTCCACGATGGGCTGGTTGAGCTCGACCGCGTCGCCCACGGCGACGAGCCACCGCAGGATCTCCCCCTCGGTGAGGCCCTCACCGAGGTCCGGCAGCGCGAACTCCCTGATCCGGGACACCGGCCTCACCAGCCGAACGAGCGGTCGACGGCGTCCAGCACCCGGTCGAGGTCGGGCAGGTACTCCTCCTCGACGCGCGCCGCCGGGTACGGCGTGTCGTAGCCAGTCACCCGCAGCACCGGCGCCTCCAGCGAGTAGAAGCACTCCTCGGTGACCCGGGCGGCGATCTCGGCGCCGAGGCCGACGTTCGACGGTGCCTCGTGCACCACCACACACCGCCCGGTGCGCCGCACCGACTCGTACACCGGGGCCAGGTCCAGCGGGGAGAGCGAGCGCAGGTCGATGACCTCCAGCTCGCGGCCGTCCTCGGCGGCGGCCGCCGCCGCGTCCAGGGCCGTGCGCACCATCGGCCCGTACGCCAGCACGGTGGCGTCCCGGCCGGGCCGGGCGACCCGCGCGGCGTGCAGCGGGAAGGCGGTCGCCGGGTCCACGCCCAGGTCCACGTCGCCCTTCTCCCAGTAGCGGCGCTTGGGCTCGAAGAAGATCACCGGGTCGTCCGAGGTGATCGCCTGCTGGATCATGAGGTACGCGTCGGCGGGAGTGGCGCAGGCCACGACCTTGAGGCCGGCGGTGTGCGCGAAGTACGCCTCCGGGGACTCGGAGTGGTGTTCCACCGCGCCGATGCCGCCGCCGAACGGGATGCGGATGACGATCGGCAGCCGCAGCTTGCCGCGCGAGCGGTAGTGCAGCTTGGCGACCTGGCTGACGATCTGGTCGTACGCCGGGTAGACGAACCCGTCGAACTGGATCTCGCACACCGGCCGGTAGCCCCGGATCGCCAGCCCCACCGCCGTGCCGACGATGCCGGACTCGGCGAGCGGCGTGTCGATCACCCGGTCGTCCCCGAAGTCCTTCTGCAGCCCGTCGGTGATCCGGAAGACGCCGCCGAGCTTGCCGACGTCCTCGCCCATGATGACGACCTTGCGGTCCGCCTCCAGCGCCCGGCGCAGGCCCGTGTTGAGGGCCTTGCCGATGGTCATGGTCTCCATCAGTGGGCGCTCCCTTCGAACGATTCCTGGTACCGGGCGAACTGCCCGCGCTGCTCGGCCAGCAGCGGTGAGCCGTGCGGGTACACGTTGTCGAAGAGGCTGATCGGGGCCGGGTCGGGCATGGCCAGCACCCGCTCCCGCAGGTCCACCGCCCGCCGCTGGGCGTCCGCGTCCACCTCGGCGAAGAAGTCGTCGCCGGCGATCTGCTGCCGGTGCAGGAACGCGCGTACCCGTGCGATCGGGTCCTTGGCCTGCCACGCCTCCACCTCGGCGGCGATGCGATACCGGCTGGGGTCGTCGGAGGTGGTGTGGGCGCCCATCCGGTACGTGTACGCCTCGATGAGCGACGGGCCCTGGCCGAGCCGGGCGGCGTCCAGGGCCGCGCGGGTGACGGCGTACGAGGCCAGCACGTCGTTGCCGTCGACGCGGACGCCGGGGAAGCCGAACCCGGCGGCGCGCTGGTAGAGCGGTACGCGGGTCTGCCGCTCGATCGGCTCGGAGATGGCGTACTGGTTGTTCTGGCAGAAGAAGACGATGGGGGCGTTGAAGACGCTGGACCAGACGAACGCCTCGTTGACGTCCCCCTGGGAGGTGGCGCCGTCGCCGAAGTAGGCGATGACCGCCTCGGCGTCGCCCTCGGCGGCGTCCCCGACGCGGCCGTCCAGGGTGATGCCCATGGCGTAGCCGGTGGCGTGCAGGGTCTGTGCGCCGATCACGATCGTGTACATGTTGAACTTGAACTCGTTCGGATCCCAGGCGCCCTGGTCGACCCCCCGGAACAGGCCCAACGGCATGATCGGGTCGATGCACCGGCAGTAGAGCACCCCGTGCTCTCGGTAGGTGGGGAAGGCCATGTCGTGCGGCCGCAACGCCCGCCCGGAGCCGACCTGCGCCGCCTCCTGGCCGAGCAGGCTCGCCCAGATGCCCAGTTCGCCCTGCCGCTGCAGCGCCGTCGCTTCGGCGTCGAGCCGGCGGACGACCACCAGGTCGCGGTAGATCGCCCGGTACTCGTCGTCGGAGAAGTCCACCGAGTACTCCACGCCGTTCGCACCGACGGCCTTGTCGATCCGGTCGCCCTCAGGTGTGAGCAGCTGGACGAGCGGGGGCTCGCCGGGGGATTCGCCACCCCGGCCGGCGCCGAGCCCGGGTTCCTTGCCGAGTGAGGATCGCAACGTCTCTCCTGTCGTCGGTGCCCGGCCCTGGGGGTGACCCGGACCGCGCAGCTCCCGCGCCCGCCGGCCGCTGCCGGGCGGGCCCCCGGTCACGCCTCGCCCCGGTCGGGGTCGCCGCGCGGCCCGCGCCCGGGTCGGCTGACCCAGGCGCGCGGCGGGCGGCCGGGCCCTGCGGGGTGCGCGGGAGCAACGGCCGCACTGCCGTCGGGTCCATCCTCGCACCCGGACGCGCGCTGTTACAGCACGGCGTGGATCACTGCGGAGGGCGGACGCGAGGTTTGCGCATCGCTGGCCCCGTTCGCGTGGTTCCGGCCCCCCTGCGTCGGAAAGTTGGCCGAATGACGCGCTGTCGACATCGGACAAGCGTTGAGTAATCGAAACGGCGGACTGAGGGGGTCACGGTGCGGGACGACAGCGCGGGCGAGCGTGCACACCGCTGGTTCGGCGGCCTGCACCGTACGGACGGCCTGTCGGCGTCCACCCGCCGGTACGCGGTCATCGTCGGGATCCTGGTGGCGATGGCGTCGCTGCCGACCCTCGTGGCCATCCGGGCCGGCTCGGCGTCGCTCGACCGCGCCGCCGGCGACGGCGGAACCACGCCGTTCATCGCGCAGCCCTCCACCGTGCCGGTGGTGATCGTGCCCTATCCCCCCGCCACGTTCCTGCCCCCGGCGCAGCCCGAGCCGCGCCAGCTGCGAGGCGCGGCCCGCCCCGGTGCCGCCC
>DASQDS010000140.1:0-7002 GCA_035634075.1 Pilimelia sp.
CGCTGCAACTGCGCTTCTACGGCTACGGCCGGGGCGAGTGGACCGACTCGGCGGTGCGCCGGTACGTGACCGACGCCGGCCCGTTGCTGGCCCGGCTGCACAAGCTCACCCGCTCGGACTGCACCACGCGCAACCGGCGCAAGGCCGCGCAGCTGGCCGCCGACTACGACGCGTTGGAGGAGCGGATCGCCGCGCTGCGGGCCGAGGAGGACCTGGCCCGGGTCCGGCCGGATCTGGACGGCAACGCCATCATGGAGCTGCTCGGCGTCCCGCCCGGCCCACTGGTCGGCCGGGCCTGGCGGCACCTGAAGGAGCTCCGCCTGGAACGGGGGCCGCTGGACCGCGACGAGGCGGAAGCCGAACTTCGCCGCTGGGCGCGGGACAACGGCCTGACCTGACGCGCCGGCGGTGGCGGTGGCTTCCGCTACGGTGCAGGACGCCGAGGGGCGGCCGGTCAGCCTAGGGAGGTACCGATGCAGCCGTGTGCCGTGTGTGGCGCCGGCGCGGTGGACCGCGCGGGCCGCTGCACCGCGTGCGGCACGTAGCGCGGGCGGCGCACCCGGCCGTTCCTGGTCCCGCTGGGGGCGCGGCGGCGCCGGTCGGCCCGCCGGCCGGGCCGCGCCCGGCGCGCGCGACGCGCACCGCGGCGATCGCGGCCAGCAGGTCGACGAGCGTGATCGACAGGGTCACGAGCGGGATCAGGAACGGCCGGGTCCGCCGGCCCGCGGGCGGGCCGCCCGCCGGCAGCCCGCGCCCCGTGCCGCAGCCGGTGCAGCGGCCCGCGTGGCCCACCGTGCCGGGGCCACACACAGCGCACGGCTGCATACGGTTCCTCCCTCGGCTCCCTGGCATCAGCTCACCACCGGTGAGCCGACCCGGCCAGCCTCACAGTCAGGTCAGGCCGTTGTCCCGGGCCCACCGGCGCAGTTCGGCCTCCGCCTCGTCCCGGTCCAGCGGGCCCCGCTCCAGGCGAAGCTCCTTCAGGTGCCGCCAGGCCTGGCCGACCAGCGGGCCGGGCGGCAGGCCGAGCAGTTCCATGATGGCGTTGCCGTCGAGATCCGGCCGGACGCGGGCCAGATCCTCCTCGGCCCGCAGCGCGGCGATCCGCTCCTCCAGCGCGTCGTAGTCGGCGCTCAGCTGCGCCGCCTTGCGCCGGTTGCGGGTGGTGCAGTCCGACCGGGTGAGCTTGTGCAGCCGGCCCAGCAGCGGGCCGGCGTCGGTCACATACCGGCGCACCGCCGAATCGGTCCACTCGCCCCGGCCGTACCCGTAGAAGCGCAGGTGCAGCGCGACCAGCTCGACGACGTCCGCGATCACGTCCTTCGGGTAGCGCATGGCCTTCAGCCGCTGCTTGGTCAGCCGCGCGCCGACCATCTCGTGGTGGTGGAAGCTGACCCGCCCGTCCGGGCCGACCGCCTTGGTTGCCGGCTTGCCGACATCATGCATCAGGGCGGCCAGCCGCAGCGTGAGGTCGGGTCCGTCGGCGCCCTCCAGCCGCACGGCGTTCGCCACCACGGTCAGCGTGTGCTCGTACACGTCCTTGTGCTGGGCGTGTTCGTCGATCTCCAGCTTCAGGTGCGACAGCTCGGGCAGGAACACGTCGGCCAGCCCGGTGTCGACCAGCAGCCGCAGCCCGGTGACCGGATCGGCACCGGTCAACAGCTTGCTGAACTCGTCGCGCACCCGCTCGGCGGTGATCCGCGCGAGGTCGCCGGCCATCGCCGCCATCGCGGCGCGCACCGGCGGGTCGACCGCGAAGCGCAACTGCGCGGCGAACCGGGCGGCGCGCAGCATCCGCAGCGGGTCGTCGGCGAAGGACTCCGCCGGGGTGCCCGGCGTCCGGATGACCTTCGCCGCGAGGTCGGTGACGCCGCCGTACGGGTCGGTGAACCGGTGCCCGGGCAGGCTGACCGCCATCGCGTTCACCGTGAAGTCCCGCCGGCGCAGGTCGGCCAGCAGATCGGTGCCGTACGCGACGACCGGGTTGCGGGTCACCCCGTCGTACGCCTCCGCGCGGAACGTGGTGATCTCCAGCCGGAGGCCGCGCCGCTGCGCACCGATCGTGCCGAAATCCCGGCCGGTCTCCCAGGTCGCCTCCGCCCACCCCTTGACCAGGCGGAGCGTGTCGTCGGGGTGGGCGTCGGTGCAGAAGTCGAGGTCGTCGCCGAGCCGGCCGAGCAGCGCGTCGCGCACCGACCCGCCCACCAGGTGCAGCGCGAAGCCGGCCTCGGCGAAGCGGCGGCCGAGCTCGTCCGCGACGGGGGAAACGCGCAGCAGCTCGGCGACCGCGCTGCGCTGCGCGGCGGTCAGGTTCCGGTCGGCGGGGGGCATCGGGCAGCCAGCCTATCCGCCCGCGGAAGGCCGTCACTAAGGTGGGCACAGTCGGCTCGTCGGGGCGGGCGGCCGCCCCGGTCGGGCCGGCGTGGTCGCCGGGCCGGAGGCAGGGAGGTCGCACATGAGCGGGGGCCTGTATCGCAGCGCCCACGCCCGCGGCGAGCAGCCGGCCGCGCTCACCCAGCACCAGCCGGACGAGTCCGTCGCCGAGCCGCCCGGCACCGACCCGGAGCCGGCGACCGGCGCCGCCGGCAACAGCGCCGTCATGGCGGTCGGCAGCCTCGTCTCCCGGGGCACCGGTTTCCTGCGCACCCTGGCGCTGACGGCCGCCCTCGGCACGGCCGTCGGGGACGCCTACACCACCGCCCAGCTGTTCCCCGGGATGGTCTACGAGCTGCTCCTCGGCGGCGTGCTGAGCAGCGTGCTGATCCCGGTGCTCGTCCGGCGGCGCACCCACGACCCGGACGCCGGGCAGGCGTACACCCAGCGGTTGCTCACCCTGGCCACCCTCGCGCTCGGCGTCGCGACGCTGCTCGCGGTGGTCGCGGCGCCGCTGTTGACCATGCTGTACGCCGGGCAGGGCACCAGCGGCGACTTCCGCCAGCTGGTCACGGCGCTGTCGTTGTTGATGCTGCCGATGCTCTTCTTCACCGGCCTCTCCGCGCTCACCAGCGCGGTGCTGAACACCCGCGGTCATTTCGCCGCGCCGATGTGGACGCCGATCCTCAACAACCTCGTCGTGATCGCCACGGCAGGGCTCTACATCGCCCTCTTCACGGCGCGGCGCCTGGAGCCGGGAGAGATGACGGCCAGCCGCGTCCTCGTGCTCGGCGGCGGCACGCTGCTCGGGGTGGTGGTACAGGCCGCCGGCCTGCTGCCGGCGCTGCGCCGGGTGGGTTTCCGGTGGCGCTGGCGGTTCGACTTCGGCCAGCTGGACCTGCGCGAGCTTGGCCGGCTGGGCGCCTGGA
This sequence comes from Pilimelia sp., assembly GCA_035634075.1. Lineage (GTDB taxonomy): Bacteria > Actinomycetota > Actinomycetes > Mycobacteriales > Micromonosporaceae > DASQDS01. The sequence goes on from DASQDS010000140.1 coordinate 3,303, forward strand.
TGTTCTGCTATGTCGGGGTCAGCCAGCTCGCCCTCGTCGTGCTGATCCGCCTGCTCAACGAAGCGAGCGGGCGGAAGAGCGCCGGACCGCTGATCTACAACAACGTGTACCTCCTGCTGATGATGGCGCACGGGATCATCGCCGTCTCCGTCATCACCGCCCTGCTGCCCCGGATGAGCGCGGCCGCGGCCGAGGGCCGGTACGCCGACGTGGCCGCCGACCTGTCCCGGGGCATCCGGACCGTGACGGCGATCCTCGCCCCCGTCGCCGTGTGTTACGCCGTCCTCGCGACGCCCATCACCGTGACGCTGTTCCGCTACGGCGCCTTCCGGGCGGACGACGCCCGGGCCACCTCGGTGGTGCTGCTCGTCGCGGCGATCGCGCTGGTGCCGTTCTCGGTCAGCCAGTTGTTCACGTTCGCCTACTACGCCCTGGCCGACACGAAGACCCCCGCGCTGATCAACATCCCGGTCGTGGTGCTCCGGCTGGCCGTCCAGATCGCCCTCGTCGCCCTCGTCGCCGCCAGTTTCGCCGCGCCCGGCGCCATGATCGGCAATGCCGTCTCGTACGTCGCCGCCGCCGCGGCCTCCGCGTGGTTGCTCCGCCGGCGGATCGGCCTGATCGGGCTGCGCGGCATCTCGCTCGCCTTCGCCAAGGTGGCCGCGGCGGCGGCCGGCGCCGCGGCGGCCGGGGCGATCGCCGTGCGGCTGGTCCCCGTGGGTGACCCGCTGAGCCGGTGGGACGCCCTCCTCCAGTTGGCCGCCGGCGGCCTGGTGATCGGCGGCAGCTATCTCGGACTGGCCGTGCTGTTCCGGATCCGCGAAGTGCACCAGGTGCTCTCCCTGGTGCGGCGCAAGCTCGGCCGGTGAGCCGCCCGACGGACGGCCGACCGTCGGGCGGTTGTGGACAAGCCTGTGGATGGCGACCGATTTCGCTCGTCGGGCCGCCCACCGCGTGTGGATAAGGGGTGACCGAACGTGGACTCCACCGTGCGGCGCGGCAACATGACGTGTCGGGGATCCGGCACGCCCGGGTAAGGTCACCCTTGACGCATGCGCGATTCGCCTACGCTAGGGGGACCGTCACGCGCCCGCTGTCGCACGCGCCCGCGGTAAGCGCTCAAGGCGCACCTGCCCGGCACTGACCCGCACCACACACCGCGCACTGAGGGAGGACGGGGTGACCCAGGTCGGCCAGAGCCACGAGGCTGCCGAGACCGCGCCGCCCGTGCTGACCGCCGGTGACCCCAGCGGTGACGCCCCCGGTGCCGAGGAGGCCGACGCCGGTCGGCCCAGCGTCGGTGCGCCCACCGTCGGTGAGATCCTGGCCGAGCGCTACCAGCTCGAAGAGCACATCAACGACGACAGCGCCGGCCGCCAGGTTTGGCGGGGGATCGACGTCATCCTCCGGCGCCCGGTGGCCGTTGTCCTGCGCTACCCCGGCGGGGACGCCGCGGCGGAGATGCTCCAGGCGGCGGTCGCCGCCAGCCGGGTGGTCCACCCCAACCTGGTCGGTGTGTACGACGCCATCGACGAGGACGATCGGGCCTACGTCGTGCGCGAGTGGGTCGACGGGCAGTCGCTGCGCGAGCTGACCGTTGACGGGCCGCTGGACGCCCCGCGCGCCACCTCGATCGTGCACGCCGTCGCCGGCGCGGTGGCCGCCGTGCACTCCACCGGCATGGTGCACGGCAACGTGCACCCCGGCACGGTGCTGATCGGCAACGACGGCCGGGTGGTCCTCGCCGACGCCCGCGCCGACGCGGAGGTCACCACCGTGACCGACGTGCGGCACCTGGGCGGGGTCCTCTACTTCGCCCTCACCGGCCACTGGCCGCACGCCGAGGCGGGCCCGTCGTCCCTGCCCGATGCCGTACGGGACACCACCGGAGCCATCGCCGCCCCCCGGCAGATGCGCGCCGGCATTCCGACGTACCTGGACGACCTCGCGATGGATCTGCTGGACCCGAGGCTGGCGCCGCCGGCCGCGGACGTCCTCTCCGCCGAGCTCGGCCGGTTGGACCAGTCGGCGGACGAGCGCTTCTTCGACGACGCCGGGCCGTTGCGGTTCGCCGGCGAGGAGACCGAGCACGCACCCGAACGCAGCCGGCCGGCCGGGCCGAAGCTCGCCGTGGGCATCGCCGTCCTGCTGGTCGTGGGCATCGTCGGCACGATCCTCGGGCTCCGGGCGGTCGCCGGCACGTCGGAGTCGCCCAACGTGGCCAACCCGGACCCGCCAGCCAGCACCCCGGCGGACGGTTCGGGCGACGGCGCGGCCGCCGACCCCAAGCCGATCAGCATCTCCGCCGACCGGGTCCGGATCGTGGACCCCGGGGGCAGCCGCTCGGAGCTGGAGAACGCCGACCGGATGGTCGACGGCGACGGCAACACCGCCTGGGCGTCCGAGCGCTACCGGGACCAGCTCAACGTCGTCAAGCCGGGCATGGGGATCCTGCTCGATCTTGGCGAGGAGCGGCAGGTCACGACGTTGCGGGTGCAGTTCGCCTCGCCCGGCGCCGAGGCGCAGATCTGGTACGGCGACACGGACCCGGGCAACAGCAGCAGCGGCGACAAGGAGATCTACCGGTCGTACGCCAAGCTCGGCCGCCCGACGGTGGCCAACTCGACGCTGGTGTTCGACCAGTTCGACCCCGACGCCACGTACCGCTATCTGATGGTGTGGTTGACCAAGATGCCGGCCGAGGGCCGGGGCTACAAGGTCGAGGTGCAGGAGATCCAGGTCGCGGGCCCGTAGCCCCTGGCCGTGTTCGTTAAGGTGCACCTCGTGGAGGATGTCGGGCGCAGCGACGAGGCGCTTCTGCGCGCCCACGCCGACGGCGATCCCGATGCCTTCGCCGAGCTACTGAGCAGGCACCGCGACCGGCTGTGGGCCGTCGCCGTCCGCACGATCGGCGACCGCGAGGACGCCGCCGACGCGCTGCAGGACGCCCTCCTCTCCGCGCACCGCGCCGCCGCCCGCTTCCGCGGCGACTCGGCCGTCACGACGTGGCTGCACCGGATCGTCGTCAACGCGTGCCTGGATCGGATCCGCCGGCGCCAGGCGCACCCGACCGTGCCCCTGCCGGACGGTGGCCGGTCCGACGCGACCGGCGGCGACCGGCTCACCGGAGGGGTGGAACCCGCCGCACCCGGGGTCGACCACGACACCGCGCTCGTCGTCCGTGACGCTCTGCACCGCCTGCCGGTGGAGCAGCGCGCCGCCCTGATTCTCGTCGACGTCCAGGGGTATTCCGTGGCGGAGGTCGCCCTGATCCTCGGCGTGGCCGAGGGGACGGTGAAGAGCCGGTGTTCGCGGGGGCGCACCAAGCTCGCCGTGCTGCTGGGCGACCTGCGCCCACAGCCGGCGGGGAACCCGGTGGCCGGCGGGGGCGTCCCATCGGGTGCCGGGCCGTCGTCGACGGGCACCCGGACGGGCGGGGCCGAGCGCCGGAAGGGGGCATCGTGAGCGGGCGGGACACCGACGCGGACCCGACCGTCCTCGGTCTGCCCGCACACGACCTGGAGACGCTGGCCGACTACGTGGGCGGCGCACTGGCGGGCACGCCGGCCGAGGCCGAGGTGGCCGAGCGCATCGCCGCCGACCCGACCTGGGGCGCCGCGCACGCGGCCCTCGCGGGGGCCACCGCCCGCGTCTCGACGGCGCTGGGGGAGTGGGGCCGAGCCGCCGAGCCGATGCCCGC
>DASQDS010000141.1:0-10470 GCA_035634075.1 Pilimelia sp.
TATCAGGGTGGCGTTCCGCGGGCGGGCGGTGGCTTCCAGGGCGGCGGCGGTTCGCGTGACGGCGGCGGTTACCGGGGCGACCGGGACCGCGGCGGCTACCAGGGTGGCAGCGGCGGCCCCCGGCAGGGCGGCGGCTACCGGGACGACCGGGGCGGGCCCGCGGGTGGCAGTGGCGGCTCCCGGGAGGGTGGCGGTTTCCGCGGCGACCGGGACCGGGGCGGCTCCCGCCCGGGTGGGCCAGCGCGCGACGGTGGATACCGCGACCAGCGGTCCGGCGGCTACGGGCGGCCGCCCGGCCCGCGGGACGACCGTGCCTACCAGGGGGACAAGGACAACCGGCCGTACCGGGACGATCGACCGCGCGGGTACCAGCGCGACGGTGACGATCGCCGGCGCGACACCGACCGGGCGTACCAGGATCGGCCCGCGGGCACCCGCGGCACCGCCGGCGATGACCGCCCGCACGCCGAGCGGCCCACGGACCAGCGTGGCCGGGACGAGCGTTTCCGCGACGAACACACCCCGCAGGAGCAGCCCGCGGACCCGCGCGGCGGCGAGCGGTCGGCCCGGGACGCGGGCGGCGACCGGCACCGCGACGACGACGGCCGGGGCCCGCTGCTGGCCGACGACATCGACGCGAGCGAACTCGACGGTGAGGTCCGGGCGGAGCTGCTGTCGTTGGCGCGCCCCGTCGCGGACACCGTGGCGCGGCACCTCGTGGCGACCGGCCGGCTGATCGACGAGGACCCGGAGGAGGCCCTCGCCCACGCGATGGCGGCCCGCCGGCAGGCGTCCAGGATCGCTGTCGTGCGCGAGGCCGTGGGCCTCGCCGCCTACCGCGCGGGGGAGTGGCAGACCGCGATCGCCGAGCTGCGCACGGACCACCGGATGTCCGGGCGCCAGACGCACCGGGCCGTGCTGGCCGACTGCGAGCGCGCCCTGGGCCGCCCGGAGCGCGCCGTGGACCTCTACCGCAACGCCGACCGCGAGGCGTTGCCCCCCGGGGACGCCGTGGAGCTGCTCATCGTGGCCGCCGGCGCGCGCGGCGACCTCGGGCAGCGCGACGCCGCGGTGACGATGCTCCAGGTGCGGGAGCTGACGGCCGTCGAGGGCGAGCCGTGGGTCGCCCGGCTGCGGTACGCCTACGCCGATGCGCTGCTCACCGCAGGCCGCCGCGATGAGGCCCGGGAGTGGTTCGCCCGCGCCGCCCAGGCCGACGAGGAAGCCGAAACCGACGCCGCCGAGCGCCTGCTCGAGCTGGACGGTGTCGTCATCGACGACCCGGACGACGACGAGGACGACGACGGCGCCGCTCAGGAGACCGGCGGGGCGGCGGCCGCCGACCGGGCCCACGACGATGGGGCCACGGGCCGCGAGGACCTGGCGGATGACGACGATGACGCCACCGACGACGAGGACGCTGCGCTAGGCGACGAGGACTCGGCGTACGACGACGACTTGGCGCACGACGACTTGGCCTACGACGAGGACGATACCGACGGCGCCGATGACACGGTCGATGCCCGGGCGGACGCCGCCGCTGACGTCGATGACCCGGACCGGCCGGAAGATGGCCTCGACGACGGTGCCGAGGACGCCGGCAGCGTGCAGCCGGCCGCGGCTCACGGGGCGGTCGAGGACGGCGTTCGGGGCGCCGGCGCGGACGTCGACGGCGGATACGACGAGGACGAAGACGCCGAGGACGAAGACGCCGAGGACGAAGACGCCGAGGACGACGTGGCCGAGGCGGACATGCCCGAGCCGAAGCCGTCCGACGCGGCGCCGTCCGCCGTCGATCCGGCCAGCGGGGACGCGCCCACGGGCCAGCCGGACGACCCGGCGGTGCCGGGCCAGGCGGTGTGACGGCGATGGGGCAGCGGCTCGTCGACGCGTACGACCTGATCATTTTTGATCTTGATGGTGTGGTGTACCTGGTGGATCAGCCGATCCCCGGTGCCGTGCCGGCGATCGCCCGCCTGCGGGAGGAGCGGCGGGCGGTGGCCTACGCCACCAACAACGCCTCGCGCCGCGCCGTCGAGGTGGCCGAGCTGCTCAGCGGCATGGGTGTGCCGGCGTCGGCGGACGAGGTGTTGACGTCGGCCGGCGCGGCGGCGGCCGTTCTGGCCGACCAGCTGCCCGCCGGCGCGCCGGGGCTGGTCGTCGGCGCCGAGGCGCTGCGGGCCGAGGTGACGGCCGTGGGCCTCACCGTCGTTGCCTCCGGGGACGACGGTCCGGCCGCGGTCGTGCAGGGGTACGGGCCAGGCGTCGGGTGGGCCGACCTCGCCGAGGCGTCGGTGGCCATCCGGGCCGGCGCGTCGTGGGTGGCCACCAACACCGACCGGACGCTGCCCACCGGGCGGGGCCCGCTGCCCGGCAACGGCTCGCTGGTGGCCGCGCTCGCGACGGCGCTGGAGCGGCAGCCCGACACCGTGGTCGGCAAGCCGCAGCCAGGCCTCTTCGCCACTGCTGCGCGCCAGGCCGGCGCCCGCAGCGCGCTGGTCGTGGGGGACCGGTTGGACACCGACATCGAGGGCGCCGTGCGGGCGGGGATGGACAGTCTGCTGGTGCTGACCGGCGTCAGCCAGGCCGCGGACGTGCTGGCCGCCGACCCGACGCGCCGGCCGACGCACCTCGCCGCCGACCTGGCGGGCCTGTTCGCCGACGAGGCCGAGGTGCGCGTCCCGGCCGCTCCCGTGGCCGGCGGGCCGGACGGCGGCTGGCGGGTCGCCGTCGACGGCGGCACGCTGACCCTCTCCGGCGCCGGTGACCCGCCGGCGGCGCTGCGCGCGCTCTGCCCGTACGCCTGGGCAGGCGACGCCCCGGTGGTGGTGGCCGGCTCCGCCGACGCTGCCGCCGCGCTGAAGGCGCTCGGCCTGCCCGGCTGAGCCGGCGCCGGCCTCAGAGCAACTTGCGGAGTTTCAGCAGGTCGAACGGGTTCGCGTTGATGGAGATCCGGCGGGCGGCGAGCGCCTTGCCGACGTCCAGCTGACCGTCGACGAGCGCGACCAGGTCGTCGCTGTGCGCTGTCAGTCGGATCTTCGCCCGCTGGTCGTCGCCGTCGGTGAGGTCGTGCAGGCGTCCGCCGGCGAGCCGGCCGTGGAAGGCCACGTCCAGGTCACTCACCCGGCAGGCCAGCGAACGGTCGAGGTTGACCCGCTCGCGCACCTGGTCGGCGTTCGCGTCCAACCGCGCGGCGAGTCGGCGCAGCGCCTCGCGGCACTCGTCCACAGTAGCCATGCCGACCCCCGTCGTGTGTTCGTCCGGCGTGACGCACGGTACCGCACGGCGCCCATGCGGGCGCCCGGTAGCGTGACACCCTGGTGCTGCGCCGCCGGGCCCGGCGGTGCCGACGAGCGTGGGAGGTCAGCGGCATGCAGGACGCGTGGCGGGCGTACTTGGAGCTCGCGCTGGGCTTGACGGAGTCGTCGAAGAAGAAGGCGCAGCAGGCGGCGCAGCGGCTGGTGGGCAAGGGCGGCGCCACGGCCGCGCAGTTGCAGGGCCTCGCGGACGACCTGCTCGCCACCGGCACTGCCAACCGCACCGCGGTCACCAAGCTGGTGCGTTCCGAGGTGGAGCGGGCACTGGGCCGCGTCGGCCTGGTGACGTCCGAGGAGGTGACCGACCTCGCGGCGCGGGTCGCCGAGCTCGAGCGCGAGGTGGGTGAGGCGCGGGCGGCGGCCGCCGAGAACGCCGCCGCGGCCGCGCGGTCGACCGTCAGCGCGGGTGGCCCCGGGTCCGAGGACACCCTGGCGGAGCTTGCCGAGGCGGCGCGGGCCGCGGCGGGGCCGACGGTGACCGAGCCGGCCGCGGCGAAGAAGGCGACGGCGAAGAAGGCGACGGCCAAGAAGGCCGCGGCCAAGAAGGCGGTGGCCACCAAGGCGGTGGCCGAGAAGGCGGCGCCGGCGGCGGACTCTGTGCCCACGCCGGGTGACGGCCCGGCCGAGACCTCGGGCGCGGTGGCCCGGACCGACGCGCCGGACGCGACGCCGACGAAGCGGACCGGCCCCGCCAAGCGGACAACCCCGGCCGCGAAGGCCGAGCCGAGCGCCAAGGCCACCAAGGCCACCAAGGCCGCGAAGGCCGCGAAGGCCGCGAAGCGCGGCGGCGCCCCCGCCGGTGACGCATGACGACCGAGGTGTACGACGGAGCGGGCTCGCCCGGCGCCGCCCCCGTGACCACCGGCCATCCGGCGGTGGACGCCGCGCTGCGCGGGATGGCGAACGCCGCGGGCCTGCCGCCGGACGACCAGATCGCCGAGTACGAAGCGGCGCACCACACCCTGCGTGAGACGCTTGCCACGATCGACGAGGGCTGAACCCCCGAGCCCGTTTCCCCCGTAACGCATCCCGTGAGGACGCCCCCCGCGATGGCACGCCGGTCCCGACTCGACGCTGAACTGGTGCGACGCGGCCTCGCGCGGTCCCGCGAGCAGGCCGCGGCGCTGGTCACGGCGGGCCGCGTGCGGGTCCGCGGAACGCCCGCCAGCAAGCCGGCCGCGATGGTGGACCCGGCGGACGCGGTGCTCGTCGTGGGCGGCGACCCGGCCACCGAGTACGTCTCCCGGGGTGGGCACAAGCTCGCCGGCGCGCTGGCGGCCTTCGGGCCCGCCGGGCTCACCGTGGCCGGCCGGCGGTGCCTGGACGCCGGCGCGTCGACCGGCGGCTTCACCGACGTGCTGCTGCGCGCGGGCGCGGCGGAGGTCGCCGCGGTCGACGTCGGCTACGGCGAGTTGGCCTGGTCGCTGCGCACGGACCAGCGCGTGCGCGTCCTGGAGCGCACCAACGTCCGCTCGCTGACCCCGGAGGCGATCGGCGGGCCCGCGTCCCTGACGGTCGCCGACCTGTCCTTCATCTCCCTGCGGCTGGTGCTGCCGGCGCTGGCCGCCTGCACCGAGCCGGACGGCGACCTGACCCTGATGGTGAAGCCGCAGTTCGAGGTCGGCAAGGGCCGCGTCGGTCCCGGGGGGGTGGTCCGCGACCCGCAGCTGCGGGCCGAGGCGGTGCTCGCCGTTGTCGCCGCGGCGGGGGAGCTGGGGCTGGGCGTGGCCGGTACGGTGGCCAGCCCGCTGCCGGGCCCCAGCGGCAACGTGGAGTTCTTCGTGTGGTTCCGCCGCGACGCCGGTCCACCGGACGAAACCGCCGTCCGGGCCGTCGTCGCGGCCGGCCCCGCGGGGTACCCGGGTGGGGAGCCACCCGCCAACGGACTGGAGCATTGATGAGCCGCGCCGCCCTGCTGGTGACCCACACCGGCCGCCGGGTCAGCACCCAGCACGCCCGCACCGTGGCGGCGGACCTGATCGCCGCCGGCTTCGAGGTCCGGGTCGTCGCCCGCGAGGTGGCGGACCTGGACCTGCCCGGCATCGTGCCGGTGGACGACCCGGCCGCCGCGGAGGGCGCGGAAATCGTCTTCGCGCTCGGCGGGGACGGCACGTTCCTGCGGGCGGCCGAGCTGGCGCGGCCGGCGAAGGCGCCCCTGCTCGGCATCAACCTGGGCAAGGTCGGCTTCCTCGCCGAGGCGGAGCTCGACGACCTCGACACCGTGGTCAGCGACGTGGTCAGCCGCGCCTACACCGTCGACGAGCGGCTCACCCTCGACGTGTGCGCCGACCTGGACGGCCAGGAGATCGCCTGCTCCTGGGCGCTGAACGAGGTGACCGTGGAGAAGGGCTCCCGGGAGCAGATGCTCGAGCTGCGCGTCGACGTGGACCGCCGGCCGCTGTCCCGGTACGGCTGCGACGGCGTCATCTGCGCGACGCCCACCGGCTCCACGGCGTACGCCTTCTCCGGCGGCGGCCCGGTGGTATGGCCGGAGGTCGAGGCGATGCTGCTCGTGCCGATCAGCGCGCACGCCCTGTTCAGCCGCCCGCTGGTCACCGCGCCGACGTCCACCATCGACATCGCCGTCGACCCGTACACCTCCCTGGCGGTGATGACCTGCGACGGCCGCCGCGTCTACGACCTGCCGCCGGGAGCGCACGTCCAGGTCCGCCGCGGCAGCCTGCCGGTGCGGGTGGTCCGGTTGCGGTCGCGGCCGTTCACCGACCGGCTGGTCGCCAAGTTCCACCTGCCGGTGCACGGCTGGCGCGGCGGTACTCAGCCGTAGCGGATGGTGGTCGACGGCAACGGATGGCAACCATCTGGTACGGCTGAGCGTCCGACACCGCCCGGCTGTAGCCCCGTTGGGCCGCGGAGCGGCTGTAGCCCCGTTGGGCCGCGGAGTGGCTGTTGTCGGACCGCGCCGCTAGTGTCGGGGGCTGTGCTGGAGGAGTTGCGCATCACCGGTCTGGGCGTCATCGACGACACCACTTTGGCGCTGACCCGCGGGATGAACGTGATCACCGGCGAGACGGGTGCGGGCAAGACGATGGTGGTGACCGGGTTGGGCCTGCTCTTCGGTGGCCGGGCCGACGCCGGGCGGGTCCGGGCCGATCCGGGCCGCGCGGTCGTGGAGGGCCGCCTCCGGCTGGCCGGTTCCCCGGCCGCGGCCGTGCAGGCGCGCATCGCCGACGCCGGCGGGGAGCCGGACGACGACGGCACCGTGCTGCTCAGCCGCACCGTCACCGCGGAGGGCCGGTCCCGGGCGTACGTGGGCGGCCGGTCCGCGCCCGTCGCGCTGCTGGGCGAGGTGGGCGAACAGGTGGTGGCCGTGCACGGGCAGTCCGACCAGCTGCGCCTGCTGCGGCCGGCGGAGCAGCGGGCGGCGCTGGACCGGTTCGCCGGGCCGGAGCAGGAGAAGCTGCTGGACGGCTACCGGGAGGCGTACACGGGCTGGCGCCGGGTCACCGACGACCTGGCCGACCGCCGGCGCAACGCCCGCGAGCGCCACCAGGAGGCCGACCTGCTGCGGCTGGGCCTCGACGAGATCACCCGCGTGGACCCGCAGCCGGGGGAGGACGAGGGCCTGCGGGCCGAGGCCCAACGGCTGGAGCACGCCGAGGGGTTGCGCACGGCCGCCCAGGCGGCGTACGTGGCCCTGGCCGGCGGCGCGGAGGCGGCCGACGACGCGCCCGACGCGGCGGCGCTGCTGGGCGCGGCGCGGCGCACGCTGGAGGCGCAATCGGGGGTGGACGGCCAGCTCGGTGAGTACGCCGGCCGGCTCGCCGAGGCCGCCGTCCTGATCGCCGACACCGCGGCTGAGCTGGCCGGTTACCTCGACGGGCTGGACGCCGACCCGGCGCGCCTGCAGGCCCTCTACGAGCGGCGGGCGACGCTGCGCGGCCTGACCCGCAAGTACGCCGACGACGTCGACGGGGTGATCGCGTGGGCGGACCGGGCCCGGGCCCGCCTCCGCGAGCTGGACACCTCCGACGGCCAGCTCGACGAGCTGGAGCAGACCCGGCAGCGTCTCGCGGTGGAGACCGCCGAGCTCGCCGCCCGGCTGACCGCCGCCCGCCGGGAGGCGGCGACCCGGTTCGCGGCCCAGGTCACCACGGAGCTGGCCGGGCTGGCGATGCCGCACGCCCGCATCGACGTGGCGGTCGTACCGCGCGCGGTCGGGCGGGGCGAGCCCACCCTGCCGGTGGACGGCGCCGAGGTGGGCGTGGGGCCGGACGGCGCCGACGAGGTGGAGATGCGGCTGCTGGCGCACCCCGGTGCGCCGGCGCTGCCCTTGCAGAAGGGCGCGTCGGGCGGCGAGCTGTCCCGGGTGATGCTGGCCGTGGAGGTGGTGTTCGCGGGGGCGGGCGGCCCACCGACCCTGGTCTTCGACGAGGTCGACGCGGGCGTCGGCGGGCAGGCGGCGGTGGAGATCGGCCGGCGGCTGGCCCGGCTGGCGCGCAGCCACCAGGTCCTGGTCGTCACCCACCTGCCGCAGGTCGCCGCGTTCGCCGACCGGCACCTGGTGGTGGCGAAGGACACCGGCGGCGCGGTCACCACCAGCGGCGTCCGGGTGGTCGAGGACACCGAGCGGGCCCGGGAGTTGGCGCGGATGCTCGCCGGTCTACCGGATTCCGACCTGGGCATCGCCCATGCGGAGGAACTTCTCGCCGTGGCCGCGCGGGAAAAGCGCGGCTGACCGGCCGCCGGCGCCGCCAGCAGGCATGTCGTGCGCCGTTCCGGGCATCCGCATGCCAGGATGGTGACGATGCGTCTACCCACGTTGCGCCGCGCCCGGAGCGCCGAACCGGGCACCATAGCCGGCACCGCGCGCCTTGACCGGCGGACAAAGCGCCTGGTCGGGCGGCTGCGTCCCGGCGACATCGCGGTGATCGACCACGTCGACCTGGACCGGGTCGCGGCCGACTCGCTGGTCGCCGTCGGTGTCGCCGCGGTGCTCAACGCGAAGCCGTCGGTGTCGGGCCGGTACCCGAACCTCGGCCCGGAGGTGTTGATCCAGGCGGGCATCCCGCTGATCGACGACCTCGGCGAGGGCATCTTCCAGCAGATCCGGGAGGGCAACCGGGTCCGGGTCGAGGGCGCCACGGTCATCATCGACGGCGAGCCGGCCGCGCACGGCGTCCGGCAGGACGCCGAGTCGGTCGCCAAGGCGATGGCGGACTCCCGCGAGGGCCTGTCCGTGCAGCTCGAGGCGTTCGCCGCCAACACGATGGAGTACCTCAAGCAGGAGCGCGAGCTGCTGCTGGACGGCGTGGGCGTGCCCGACGTGGACACCCGGCTGGCCGGCCGGCATTGCCTGATCGTGGTCCGCGGCTACGACTACAAGGCCGACCTGGACGTGCTGCGCCCGTACATCCGCGAGTTCAAGCCGGTGCTGATCGGCGTGGACGGCGGCGCGGACGCGCTGGTCGAGGCCGGTTACACCCCCGACATGATCATCGGGGACATGGATTCGGTCACCGACGACGTGCTGCGCTGCGGCGCGGAGGTGATCGTTCACGCGTACCCGGACGGCCGGGCGCCGGGCCTGGCCCGGGTGCAGCAGCTCGGGGTTTCGGCGGTCACGTTCCCGGCTGCGGCCACCAGCGAGGACCTGGCGATGCTGCTCGCCGACGAGAAGGGCGCGTCGCTGATCGTGGCGGTGGGCACCCACGTGAACCTCATCGAGTTCCTGGACAAGGGGCGCGGCGGCATGGCGTCGACGTTCCTCACCCGCCTCAAGGTGGGCGGCAAGCTGGTGGACGCCAAGGGCGTCAGCCGCCTCTACCGGCAGAGCATCTCCGGGTCGTCACTGCTGTTGCTCGTGCTGTCGGCGATCGCCGCGATGGCCTCGGCCGTGGCGGTGTCCACGGTCGGCAAGGCGTACCTCGCTGTGATCTCGGAGTGGTGGAACAATGTCGTGTTCCAGCTCGGGCAGCTGTTCTGACGGCGCCCGAGACGACCGAAGGCTGTAGGCGTGATCAATTTCCGGTACCACGTGGTGTCCCTCACCGCCGTCTTCCTTGCCCTCGCGATCGGGCTGGTGGTCGGCACGGCGGCGCTGAACGGGCCGGTGGCCGATTCCCTCAACGACTCGGTCAACGCGGTCAGCAAGGACAACAAGAACCTCCGGGACCAGGTGCAACTCCTCCAGGAGGAGGTCAACCGGGAAGAGGAGTTCGTCAACGAGGCCGCGCCGCGCGTCCTCGCCGGCGCGCTCACCGGCCGGCGGGTGCTGGTGCTGACGCTGCCCGGCGGCCGTGAACACGTCGAGGGCGTCGAGGCGATGCTGCGCACCGCCGGTGCGCGGCTGACGGCCCGCGTCGAGGTGCAGGACAAGTTCACCGACCCGGAGCGGGCGGTGGAGCTGCTCGACCTCGCCGACCAGGCGGCTGTCCCGACGGTGCAGATGTCGAGCCTGCCCACCAACGCGGACGGCGTGGAGACCTCCAGCGCCCTGCTGGCCGCCGTCCTGCTCGACCGGTCACCGGTGGTGCCGCTCGCCGACCAGCGCGCGGTGACCTCGGCGTACCGGTCGGCGGGTTACCTCACCGTCGAGCAGGACGGCCGGGTGCCCGGCCCGGCCGAGGTGGTGGTCATGGTCACCGGCAGGCCGTACACCGACCGCGAGGCGGCCCGGAAGAACAAGGCCGTGCTGACCATGGTCGAGCAGCTGGACGCGGCCGGCCGGCTCGTGGTGGCCGGCGCCGGTGTCGCCGGCGACGGCAACACGGTCAGCGCCGTGCGGGGCGACCCGACCCTGTCAAAGACGATCTCCACCGTGGACAACGCCGGCTCGTCGCAGGGGCAGCTCGTTACCGCGCTCACGACCCGCGACCAGCTGGCCGGGCGGACCGGCCAGTACGGCGTGGGTGCGGGCGCGCAGTCGCTGTTGCCTAAACTGCCCACGTGAGTGAGACCTGCAGCGGCGAACGAAGGATGGTGCGGACGCTAGTTATTCTTGGCAACTTTGTGTTCGCTCCGAACACAAAGTTGCCAAGAATAACTAGCGCGCACCCGGCGGCTCGGCCGCCGTCGTGGGCAGGCCGACAAGCCAGGGTGAGCGCGAGGAGTGAGCGCAGCGAGCCCCGCAGTCGGGAACGAAGGGTGTTGCCGTGAGCGCGAGGAGTGAGCGCAGCGAGCCCCGCAGTCGGGA
>DASQDS010000142.1:0-11742 GCA_035634075.1 Pilimelia sp.
CGTGGCGCGGGCGCTGGGGCGGGCCGCCGAGCCCTCGGCGCCGCCGGTCGGTGGCGGGGCCGGGGCGGGTGTGATCCACCGCGAGCCGGACCCGGCGGTGGCCGAGAAGCTGCGGCACGCGCTCGGCGGCTCGGCCCCCGACGTGCGCCGGCTGGACGAGGCGGCCCTCGCCGCGAGCACCGCCGCCCAGCGCGCCGGGCTGGTGAAGATCCTCACCGACCAGCTCTGGACCGACCAGGCCGACGAACAGCTCACGATGAAGCTGATCCGCCGCAACGGCGAACAGTCGGCGGTGCTCGGGCACCTTGAAGCCCTCGGCTACCGGCAGAAGCTGCTCGACAGCGTCGACGACGACGGGCTGCACACCGACCTGCAGGGCCTGCTCGGGCCCGCGCCGGCCGGCGCCCCCGGCCCGGTGGGCGCGGCGATCTCCGCGGCCAGGTCGGCGGACGTGCAGAAGCTGACGGTGGCCGACCTGCGGGCCGCCACCCGGCAGCAGCGCGTCAGCCTGCTGCAGATCATGCTGGCCATGTCGCACTCCAACGCCGCCGAGGAGGCGCGGATCGTCGACATCCTCGAGGCCGGCGACGTCGCGGGGGTGATGGCCGACGTCAAGGCTCTCGGGCTCAAGCAGCGGCTGTTCGACCACCTCGACGACGACGGCGCGAAGCAGCGGCTGACCACGTTGCTCAAACCGCTCGGCGACGCGGAGCTGGACGCCGACCTGCTCGTGTTCAACCGCGGCTTCTTCGCCAACGTGGGGGAGGGCATCAAGGCGGGCTTCGCCTCGGCGGCCAAGAACTTCTCGCTCGGCGCGATCGTGATGGGGATGCTCCAGCCGATCATCCATCCGATCGACACGGTCGCCAAGCACATCGACGACGCCGAACAGGTCATCAAGACGCCGTCGGTGGACCGCGTCCTGGCCCTCTTCCGCGACATCTTCGGCACGCTCGGCGTATGGCTGCTGGTGGCCGCCGGCGTGGTCGCCGCGGTGGGGGTCGCGGTCTCGGCGGGTGTCGTCACGCTGCCGGCAGGCATCGCGATCGAGGGGGTGGCCGCGTCGCTGCTGACGGCCGCCACCTGGTGCGGCGTCGCGTTCATCGTCCTGACGATCCTCAAGCTCCTGCTGGACACGGGCGAGGCCGGCGCCGCGACGACGGCGCAGGAGCACCAGACGGAGAGCGAGCAGGTCGGCGAGGGCATCACCGCCCTCGGCGTCGTGCTGGCGCTGGCCGGTCTGGTGCGGGGGCTGGGCCGCATCATCAAGGGGCTGCGGGGGGCGGCGGAGGACCCGGCCAAGGCGACCCCGGACCAGCTCCAGAAGCAGGCGCAGGAGGCCAAGGACGCCCAGGCCAAGGCCGCCGAGGAGGCCAACAAGCTCAAGGACGCCGCCGAGCAGAAGAAGGGCGGCGGCCGGGTCGGCTTCAAGCCCGGCGTGTACGACGCGGCCGACCCCGCCAAGACCCCGGGGGAATGGACCTTCAAGGACAAGGTGACGGAGCCGACGCCGGACAATCCACTGCGGATCGCGGAGACGGAATTCGAGTCGCCGACCAAGGTGAAGGGCATGGGCCGGCGGGCGATCAACCCGAAGACCGGCGAGGTGGAGATGCAGGAGATCTCGGTGCCGCCGGAGGCGCGCTGGATCAACACCGACCCGCCGTTGGTCGAGGGCAAGGGGACGCCCACCGCCGCGTACGTGTCGATGCGGTTGCTCAAGCTGCTCGGCGTCGCCGCCGGGTCGGTGAAGACCGTGCTGATCAGGAACATCTGGAACCTCGAGGCGATCCTCGAGCTGCGCAAGCTGGAGGCAACGTTGCCGCGCGACGAGGCCGTGGCGAAGACCAACTCGGTGACGTCGCAGGAGACGGCCCTGACGCAGACGGGCCACCGGGTGACCGGGGTGCGGGTGAAGCCGGGCACCGGCAAGGTGGCGTCGCTGAAGGAGGTGCTGGAGTACTGGGAGACGGAGCGGGAGACGCTCAAGGAGCCCAACCCGGACATCGTCAAGCGGCACAACAAGATCCTCGAAGACTACAAGCTGACCCGCGAGCAGGCGACGTCCGGCAAGTTCTTCTGGGACTACGACATCGAGGTGAGCCTCGAACCGCTGCCGGGCGCCGGCCCGCCGGCGGGCGGCGGCCCCGCGCCCGGCCTGCCGACGGTCGTGCCGGTGCCGAACGCAGGCGACAAGGACGCGGGCACGTAGGTGGGGGAACCGTCGACGGCCCTGCGCCGGATCGTGCTCTTCGCGGACCCGGCCGGCACGACCATCAGCACGTCCGGCGGGACGCGCGCCGCCCTGCCCGGCGAGGTGCACGACTTCGGCGCGCTCGCCGCGGCGCTGACCCGGCACGCCGACGTGCCGGCCGAGGTGCGCGGCGACCTCGACGACGCCGCGGGCCTCGCCGATCCCGGTACGGCGGTGGTGGTGCACGCGTCGCAACTGCACCGCCTGCGTACACCGGAAACCGGGGCGGCGGCCGTGACCGCCGTGGTGGGGGTGCGGCGCGCGGACGTGGTGTCCGTGCTCGGGCGGCGCGGCGTCGTGGCGGCGGTCGAGGAGCACCAGTACCGCAAGTGGCAGACCGGCGGTGCGGCGGACGCGGCCCTCTACTGTCGCCTCGACCGGCTGCCGCGCCTGCGCCGGACGGCGGCGGTGACCCCGCTGGACGGCGGCCTCGGGCGCGTGCGGATCGCGGGTGGGGATCTACCGGGCCTGCTGGCCGACTACCTGGCCGCCAGCGGCTGAGCCGGCCGGCGGCCGAAGCCGGTGGTCAGCCGCGGTACGGCGGGGTGACGCCCCACCCCCAGAGCGGCACCGGCGCGTCCCGGTACGGGGTCGCGCCGGGCCGCGAGTTGACGACCGCCATCCGGGTGCCCCACTCCAGGTAGCTGGCGAACGCCGCGCGGAACTCCGGGTCGTCGGGCAGGCCGACCTCGTCGGCGGCGTCCATCATGAGGTTGACCCACCGGCGGCGCTGAGTCTCGGTGATCGCCCGGCCGAGGTGCTGGTCGACCATGTGGCCGTAGCCGCCGTGCTGCTCGGTGTAGGTCGCCGGCCCGCCCAGGACCTCGGCCAGCCACCCGGCCACGTACCGGGCGTGTTGCGCGTCCATCCCGGCGAACACCGGCGCCAGCAGATCGTCGGCGCGGACCTTGCGGTAGAACGCGTCGCACAGCCCGTCCAGCGCGGTGCCGCCGCCCGCCCATTCGTACAGGCTGGGCGGTGCGTCGCCGCCTGCGCCGGTGACGGCCGTGCGGGCGTAGTGGCGCATCTCCTCGATGTCGTCGACGTACGGCTTGATCTCGGCGAAGAACTCGCCGAAGTGCGGCCCGCCGCGGAAGCCCTGCAGGTGCGCGTCCGCGGAGGTCCAGACGATCCGCAGGACGTAGCGGGCCGGGTCGTCCAGGCACTGGCTCAGCTCGTATTCCACACACTGGGGCGCGCGGCGCAGCGCGGCGGCCGCCCGCTCGTACGCCGGCTCGAATTCGCCCGCCCGCTCCGGCGGCACGCTGTACCTGATGTACTCGATCACCATGGCGACAGCCCACACCCGGGCCCGGTTCCGGTCAAGTACGCACCGGCCGGTGCGTGCCCGCGAGGAGCGAACATGACGAAGCGGTATCACTGCCCGGTCGAGCTCGCCGTCGACGTCGTCGGCGGCAGGTGGCTCCCGGTCATTCTGGCGCACCTGAAGGAGGGCGTGCACCGGTACGGCGAGCTGCGCCGCCGGATGCCGGGCATCAGCGAGAAGATGCTGACCCAACGACTGCGCGAGCTGACGGCGGCAGGGCTGGTCACCCGGCAGGACCTCGGCACCACCTCGCTCCACGTGGAATACCGGCTCACGGACGAGGGACGCAGCCTGGCGCCGGTGCTGCAGGCGCTGCACGACTGGGGCGTCGCGCGGGCCGCCCGCGCGGGCGGCCACTTCGCCGACCCGCTCGCGGAGGGGCAGCCGGAGGCGCATTGACCGGCCTCCGGTTGCGGTCTTGGAATTACACCGGTGCAATTATCGATATGGGCACGATTCGGGTAGGCACGTCGTCATGGGCGGATCAGTTGCTTATCGCCTCCGGCTGGTACCCGCGGGCGCTGAACACCCCCGCCGGCCGGCTGGCCCACTACGCGACCTTCTTCGACCTGGTCGAGGTGGACACCACCTACTACGCCATCCCGGCGGTGGAGACCACCGCGGCGTGGGTGGACCGGACGCCGGCGGGGTTCACGTTCGACGTGAAGGCGTTCCGCCTCTTCACCGGCCACCCGACGCCGTCCGCGGTGCTGCCGCGGGACCTGCGGCCGCGGACCGGCGCCGCGATGGTCCGCCGCCGGGACCTGGCGCCGGCGGCGTACGACGCGCTCTGGGACCGGTTCCGGGCGGCCCTCGCGCCAATCGACCAGGCGGGCAAGCTGGGCGTCGTCCTGTTGCAGTTCCCGCCGTGGCTGCGGCGGGGCGACGCCGCCGTGCGCCGGATCGCGGCGGCCGTCGAGCGGTGCCGCCCGCTGCGGGTGGCGGTGGAGCTGCGCCACGGGTCCTGGTTCACCGACGAGCACGTCCTGCCGACGCTGCGGTTCCTGCACGACCTCGGTGCGTCGTTCGCCTGTGTCGACATGCCCCAGGGCGACGAGACCTCCGTGCCGCCCGTGCTGGTGGCCACCGGTGAACCGGCCGTCGTGCGGTTCCACGGCCACAGCCCGGACTGGGCGGGCGGCGACAAGCAGGACAAGTTCCGGTACGCGTACGGCGACGAGGAGCTGCGCGGCTGGGCCGACCGCCTGCGCGGCCTGGCGGACCACGTGGACGAGGTGCACGTACTGCTGAACAACTGCTGTGGCGAGCAGGCCCCGCGCGACGCCGCCCGGTTGGTGGAGCTGCTCGACGGTCCGGCGCCGGCCGGCGCGCCGGGTCGGCCCATGCCGGGTGGGCCGAGCCGGTGGCCGGATGGGGACCGCCACGCCTTGTCGCGGCGCGCCGCGCGCGGCTAACCTCGCCAGGGCGATCACCCCCACCGCCGGCGCGCGGCTCCCGGCGCCGAGACAAGGACGGTCATGTCCCACACCCCCCTCCTCCGCGCCCTTCTGCGTGCCGCCGGCCAGGTCGACGCCGCCGCCGGGCCGCGTCCCCCCGTCTCCCGCCGCACCCTGCTCAAGGGCTCGGCGGTCGGCGCGGGCTCCCTGGCCGGCCTCGGCGCGTACACAATGGCCAGCGCCCCGGCGTCACACGCCGCCAAAGCTCCGAGCACTCTGCGTGTCGCCGTCATCGGCGGCGGGCTGGCCGGCCTGACGGCGGCGTATCGGCTCAAGGTCGCCGGCCACACCGCCACCGTGTACGAGGCCGCCGGTCGCGTCGGCGGTCGTTGCTGGACCGATCGCGGCACCTTCGGCGGCCAGACCGCGGAGCGCGGCGGCGAGCTGATCGACTCCAGCCACAAGCAGTTGCGCGGGCTGATCACCGAGCTCGGCCTGCAGAGCGTCGACCTGCTGCGGGCCGAGCCGGCCGGCAGCGCGCCGATCTACCACTTCGACGGCGCCGTCTACGACCAGGCCACCGCCCAGGCCGACCTCACGCCGGTGGTCGCCCAGGCGCGCCGGGACGCGGCGGCGGCCGGCTTCCCGACCCTGTACAACAGCTTCACCGCCCGTGGTCAGCAGCTCGACAGGATGTCCATCCGGGACTGGATCAACGCGTACGTGCCCGGCGGCATCGCTTCCCGCGTGGGGCAGCTGCTCGACATCGCCTACACGATCGAGTACGGCGCGGAGACGAGCCAGCAGGCCGCCCTCAACCTGATCTACCTGTTCGGCTACCAGAACAAGGTGGACATTCAGCTGTTCGGGCCGTCGGACGAGAAGTTCGCGGTCCGGGGCGGCAACGACCAGGTGGCCACGGCGCTGGCGGCCCGGCTGCCCGGCCAGGTCAGGCTCGGTACGGAGCTGCGCGCGCTGGCTCGGCGCACCGACGGCACCTGGGCCGTCACGGTCGGGCCGGCCGGCGGTGGCGGCACCGCCAGCACGGTCGTCGCCGACCGCGTCGTCCTGGCTCTCCCGTTCTCCACGCTCCGCCGGGTGGACCTGACCGGAGCCGGTTTCCCGGCCCGCAAGCTGCAGGCGATCCGCGAGCTCCAGATGGGCACGAACAGCAAGCTGCACCTGCAGTTCAGCAGCCGGCTGTGGTACGAGCGCGGGTGCAACGGCGAGACCTATGCCGACACGGGTTACCAGAACACCTGGGAGGTCACCCGGGGCCAGGCGGGCACGCCGGGCATCCTGGTCGACTACACGGGCGGCCGGGCCGGCGCGGATTTCGGCACGCTGACCCCGGCGGCGTACGCCAGGCGCTTCCTCGGGCAGCTCGAGCCCGTGCTGCCCGGCATCACCGCGAAGTGGAACGGCAAGGTGCTGCTGGACAACTGGACGACGTACCCGTGGACCCGCGGGTCCTACTCCTACTACGGGGTCGGTCAGTACACGACGATCACCGGCGTGGAGCGGGAGGCGGTCAACGGCTGCCACTTCGCCGGCGAACACACGTCGATCGACTTCCAGGGTTACCTCAACGGCGCGGTGGAGACCGGCGAGCGCGCCGCCCGCGAGATCATCGCGGCCGTGCGCTGAGGCCTTACCCGCCCGCTGCTACCGTGTCGCGGGTGCGAGCCAGAGTGCTGAGGTCGGTGGCGGTGGCGTGCGGCCTGTTCCTCGCGGTCACCGCCTGTGGGCGGCCGTCGACGGCGGACGAGCCGCCGGTCTGGTCGGCGGCGGCCACGCAGACACCCACGGTGCCGTCCCCGTCACCGGCCATCACCCCACCCGCGGCGCCGACGCCCACGCGCACGTCCGCGGCCGCCACCTCGCCGCCCGCCCGGCCCACCCCGCGGCCGAGCGCGTCGCCGCGCCGCACGGGCACCCGGTACGTCTTCCCGGTCCGCGGCAACGCCTCCTACGCGCGCACCCACCACGACTACCCGGCCGCGGACATCATGGCCTCCTGCGGCGCACGGGTGGTGTCCCCGGTCGCCGGGGTCGTCCTCGAGGTCAGCCGGGTGGACACCTACGACCCGGACGTGAACGACGGCGCGACCCGCGGCGGCCTGGCCGTGTCGATCCTCGGCGACGACGGGGTGCGCTACTACGGCTCGCACTTCTCCGCCATCGACGGCCCGATCAAGCGGGGCCTCCGGGTCACCGCGGGCCGGAGCCTGGGCAAGGTCGGGCGCACCGGCCGGGCCGGCGCGTGCCACCTGCACCTGGGGATCTCACCGCCGTGCGCGCGCACCGGCGACTGGTGGGTGCGCCGGGGCGTCGTGTACCCGTGGCGCTACCTGGACTCCTGGCGGGCCGGTGGTCAGGCCTCCCCGGTGAAGGCGGTCGGGGCGTGGCGCTCCGACAACGGCTGCCCGGCGAAGGCACCGGCCGGGGCCTGACCGGAGGGCTGGCCGGCCAGCAGGCCGAGCAGGGCGCCCACGGCGGCGGCAGACACCACCGAACCGGTCCACAGCTCCACCGGCCACTCGATCCGGCCGCCGAGGTGCAGCCCCAGCAGGTGCGCGGACCACACGAGCGTGCCGAACACGGCGCCCGCGATCGGCAGGCGCCCGGGCGCGGTGGCGCCGCGCGCCCGGTCCAGCCGGCCGAGCAGCCAGTCGACCACGGCGGCGGCGGCTATCGCGGCCAGCGCCGCGCCGGTCTCCGGCTGGGGGAACTCCCGGGTGGCCATCGGGAACAGCGACGCCCACGCCACGAGGGCGGTCGCGGCGCCCGGCGTCCAGCGGCGGCGGTGGATCAGGAGCAGGGGGACCAGGAGCAGGCCGGTGGTGATCACGTAGCTCGCCACGCCCAGTGAGGCGGCGGTGTAGCCGGCTGTGCCCTGCTCGCCGCTGAACGGCAGCACCGGGCCGGCGTAGTCGAACGCGGAGCCGTACAACATGAACACCGCCACGGAGGTGGTGGCCAGCGCCATCGACAGCACCCCGGTGGCGCTGCGCCCACCGCCCGGGCCGGCGGCCCACCAGGAGCGCAGCGGGCTGGTCAGCAGCAGCACCGAGCCGGCGCACAACAGCAGGTGGGACGGGCTCAGCAGGGCGTCGATCGTGGTTTCGACGCCGAACACGGTGTGCCACACCATGTCCAACAGGCCGGCGAGGCTGAAGATGGCGACGCCCAGGGCGCCGAGGCGGTAGCCGGCCGGCCAGCCGTCCCGCCACCAGCGCGGGGCGCGGTCGCGCCGGCGGTACGCGAGGAAGAACGTCCACGCCGCCGTGGCCGTGAAGCCGCTGTACAGCAGCCCGTGCCACGGCGTGAAGAAGCCGTCCTCCTGGACGTCCGCCAGGATGTTCTGGTGCGCCCAGCCGTCGGCGACCGCGCCGAGGATCAGGCACGCGCCGAACACCACGGTGAGCAGGTCCTCCCGGGTGGTGGCGAGGCCGGCGCCGGGCGCGGGGGACTGGCTCGGCGGCGGTGGGGACGGCGTCACGATCTGGGTGCTCGACACGGTGTATCCCTTCCGGCGACATTGACAGTCCTAATGGTGGCAGAGCATGCCAGATTTCGACACCCTCCGCAGTGGACCGGTTGCCGGACGTTCCATGATTACCGCCCGGCGCTGCCGGCGTACGCGGCGACGTCGGCCCGGAGGCTGCCGGTGAGGGCGTCGATCTCGTCACCGGGCCGGTAGTCGAAGCGGATCCGCACCTCGTCCCCCTCGGCCGCCTCGACCGGCTCGGTCAGCGGGGCGACGAGGTAGGACATCAGCCAGTCCACGCTGGACGGCGGCGCCAGGCGCACGGCCAGCAGGTTCTTCGTGATGATCCGGACGGCGTTGAGCCGGCCGGCCCGGGCGGCGGTGAACCGCAGGTCGCCCGTGCACCGCGGGGGCAGCGGGTCCCGGTAGAAGTAGCGCTGGAAGACCTGCGGGCCGGCGAGCTCCGTGGTGCGCGGCTGCACGGTGTACGGCTCCTGGAACACGGGCGCGGCGACGGTGTAGCCGAGGTAGCTGAAGTCCTGCGCCACCGGCTGCGCCGCCTGCACGCACGCCTCCGGCACGAACCGGGGGAGCTGGTCGCCGAAGCGTTCGGCGTACCGCCGCTTGAAGCTGTCGATCACCTCGACCTGCCGTTCGCGCAGCTGGCCCACGTGCATCATCTCGCAGAGGACCACGTCGACGGGCTCGTCGGGCAGGTAGTCGCGGGCGTCGGCGTGCACGAGCCGGACCTGGTCGCCGACCCCCGCCAGCGCCTGGCGGGCCGCCGCCAGCACCCGCGGCTCCCGCTCCACGGCGGTCACCCGCGCGCCCCGCCGGGCGGCGAAGAACGACAGCACGCCCGTGCCGGTGCCCAGGTCGACGACGTGGTTCCCGGGCTCCACCACCTGGTCGATGGCGTCGCGGAAGGCCGTCATCCGGGGCTCGTCCAACAGCATGTGCGCGTGGTACTGCAGCGGGATCACATCCGCGGGATGCCCCCGGTACGGCGTATTCAAGTCTGACTCGGACGTGCCCATGCGTTCCCCCGCGGTCCGATTTTAGCCATTTGCGGCACATGCCCCTACAGCGTACGGCGACGGCCGGGGCGGCACGCTCGCGACGGCGTGATACCGCTGAGGCATCATGACGCCTCAGCGGTATCACGGCTCGCAGGGCACCGCCGTGGCGGTGGTCAAGCAGAGGGGCGCTATGCGCCGGGGGCGAGGCGGAGGCGGATCCCGTCCGCGGTGTCCTCGACGAGGAAGGCCCCGGTGCGCAGATTCTGGTGGACGAGCATCGCGTCGTACAGCTCGGTGTTGGCTATCTCGATCTCACCGCCCGCGCGGCGGACCAGTGCCACCAGCGCTGCCCGCAGGTTGGCGTCGCTCGGCTCCGGCACGGCATCCTCCGTCAGGCTAGGTACCTGCCATCCTCCCCCTCGGCCGGGGCCGCCGCCAGCGGGTGCGGCTAACCGGCCGAGGGGGAGGGACGAGGCTCAGGTGTAGCGGCGCGGACGCCGGGCGCGGGCACCGCCGCCGTGCCGGGCGGACAGGTCGGCCGCGCTCTGCGCCCCACCGGTGGAGCGGGTGGCCCCGCCGGTGGTGGACCGCGACCGGGTGCCGCGCGTCGGCTGCGGGCTCACGGCGGGCGGGCTGATCGGGGTGCCGGACGGCTGGCGGGCGCCGGTGATCCGGATCAGCTCGGCGTCGTTCGGGCGGACCCGGACCGGCCGGGCCTGGATCCCCGCGGCCGCGAGCAGCCGCGAGGTCTCCCGGTGCTGCTCCGGCAGGACGAGCGTCACGACCGTGCCGGACTCCCCTGCGCGGGCCGTGCGGCCGCCCCGGTGCAGGTAGTCCTTTGCGTCGTTCGGCGGGTCCACGTTGACGACGAGGTCCAGCCCGTCGATGTGGATGCCGCGGGCCGCCACGTCGGTGGCGATGAGGGCGTTGACCCCACCGGTGCGGAACTGCTCCAGCACCCGGGTCCGCTGCGGCTGCGACTTGCCACCGTGCAGGGCGGCCGCCCGGACGCCGCTGGCCAGCAGGTGCTTGGCGAGCCGGTCCGCGCGGTGCTTCGTGCCGACGAACATCAGGACGCGGCCCTGCCGGGCCCCGATCGCGGCGGTCGTGGCGTTCTTGTCACCGAGGTCGACGTGCAGGACGTGGTGCTCCATCGCGGTGACGACGCCCGCGGCCGGGTCGACGGAGTGCCGGGCCGGCTCGGTGAGGAACCGGCGGACCAGCCTGTCCACGTCGCCGTCGAGCGTCGCGGAGAAGAGCATCCGCTGCCCGCGCGGCGGGGTCAGCGACAACAGGGCCGTCACCTGAGGCAGGAAGCCCATGTCGGCCATCTGGTCGGCCTCGTCGAGCACGGTGATGTCGATCTGGTCGAGCCGGCAGTCGCCGCGCTGGACCAGATCGTTGAGCCGGCCCGGGGTGGCCACGACCAGCTCCGCGCCGCGGCGCAGGGCGTCGGCCTGGCGCTGGAGCGACAGGCCGCCGACGACAGTCGCGGTGCGCAGGCCCAGCGCGGTGGCGTGCGGGTCCAGTGCGGTGGTGACCTGGGTGGCCAGCTCGCGGGTCGGCACGAGCACGAGGGCGAGCGGGCGCCGCGGCTGGGCGCGCCGGCCAGCGAGCCGGGTCAGCATCGCGAGGCCGAACGCCAGGGTCTTGCCGGAACCCGTCCGGGCGCGGCCGAGGACGTCCCGGCCGGCGACGGCGTCGTGGACGGTGGCCACCTGGATCGGGAACGCGGTGGTGATGCCCTGGGCGGAAAGCACGGCGACCAGCGCCGGGTCCAGGGGAAGTTCGGCGAACGGCGTCTCGGCGTACCGGACGACGGTGTCCTGCCCGGCCGGCTCTGGCATGGCGAGCGCGGCGGCAGGGCCGCGCTGCTGGGCCTGGCCGGCTGTCCGTGGCTGCGCGCGGTGCTCGGGATGTGCCGGCGGGCGCCGACGGCCACGGGAACGTGTGGGCGTGGTCAAAATATTGAAGCCTTCCGTTGGCGGCACGCCTCGGGAAGGGCTCCGGCGGAGCTCTCGCGGAAACGAACCGGGATGAGAGTGCTCACCGGCGTGTGACGAGGCTCGGTGAGGGTCGGGCCCCGCGGCACAGGGCAGTGCGCGGGGCCCGAACACCGTGGCACCGCGAGGCGGCGCCGCCGGGCCGCGAACGGCCCGGAGGAACGATCAGACGGGGCGAACGCCCTCGGCCTGCGGGCCCTTCTGGCCCGGGACGATGTTGAACTCGACCTGCTGGCCCTCTTGCAGCTCACG
>DASQDS010000143.1:0-1621 GCA_035634075.1 Pilimelia sp.
GCGCCGCCGACACCCGGATGTCGTCGGGCACGCCCGCGATGTGCCTGCTGTGCCAGACGGCGCAGGCGGGCAGCGACGTCTCGCTGTTCACGGCGCGCCGGGCCGGGGAGGCCGGCCGCAGCGGCAACACGGTCGGCACCTACGTCTGCGCCGACCTGGCCTGCGCCGTCCGCGCCCGCAGCGAGATCCCGCCGTGGCTGCGCGAGCGCGACCCGGAGGAGGTCGCCGCCGAGCGGACCGCCGAGCTCGAGCAGCGGGTGCACGGGTTCCTGGACGCCGTCCTGCGCTGACCCGCACGGCGAGATCGCCGATCTTGCCGCCTCCGGGCTACACGGCGACGGGCTCGGGACGGCGCTCCGCGGCGCGCCGGTGCCGCAGCAGCCCGGCCACCGCGGCCAGGGCCAGGAGAATCACGGCCACCCCGTACACCGCGGCGGTCGGCCGCAGCCCCACCGCGCCCGAGGCCAGCCCGGCGGCGACGGCCGGGATGCTGAAGGCCAGGGAACCGACGACGAAGACGCTGGAGAGCAGCGCGCCGCGCTCGCCGGGCGCGACGCCGGCGGTCACCGTGGCCACCGCGCCGAGGAAGGCCGCGCCGAAGCCGAACCCGGACACCACGGCTGCGGCGAAGAACAGCGTGGCGCTCCCGGTGCCGAGCGAGACGATCGTGCCGCTGACGCCCGCGGCGAACACCAGGCAGCCGGCGGTCATCGCGGTGTGCGGGGCCGTGCTCCGCATGGTGATGCCGCCGACGGCGCCCATGCCCTGCATGGCCACGATGACCAGGCTGCCGACGAGGTGGTCCTCGAGGCCGAAGACCCCGGCGGCCACGGACGGCCCCAGCGACAGGTAGAGGCCGCCCAGCGCCCACATCGCCACCAGGCACGGTGCCGCGACGAGGAACGCCGTCCGCTGGGCGGCGGGCACGTGCGCCCGGGGGCGCAGCGAGGCCAGTGCGCCGGGGATGCGCGGCGAGGACTCCGGCAGCAGCAGGGCCACCCCGGCGGCGACGGCGAACAGCGCGGTCAGCGTGCCGAAGACCCGATCGGTGGGGGCGGGCACGAACTCGACCGACAGGCCCGCGCTGACCGCGCCGAGGGCGAGGGCGAACCCGGGGGAGGCGCTGTTGACCAGGGCGCCCAGGGGGCGGTCGCTGCGCTGGTGGTCCAGCAGCGTCGCGCCCAGGGCACCCGTGAGGCTGCCGACCGACAGCCCCTGCTCCACCCGCGCGGCCAGCAGCCAGCCCACCGAGTCGGCGGCCCAGAACAGCGCCATCGCGACGACCTGCAGCAGCATCCCGGCGACGATGACCGGCCGCCGTCCCACGTGGTCCGACAGGGCGCCGACCACCAGCAGCGTGGCGAGCAGCGCGAGGGCGTAGATGCCGAAGACCGCCGTCAGCACGCCGGCGGAGAACCCGAAGCGCTCCTGGTAGACGCGGTAGAGCGGCGAGGGGACGCCGGAGGCCGCGAGGACCAGGACGAGCAGCGCGGCCGCCGTCCAGAACGAGACGGCGCGGGACGCGCGGCGGGCGGGCACGCAACAACGCAAGCCCGTCCGCCGCGTCCGCATTCCCGCCGGCCGGCAGGGCGGCCCGCTCAGTCGCGGGTGAAGTGCGGCG
>DASQDS010000144.1:0-1690 GCA_035634075.1 Pilimelia sp.
TTCGCGGGCGGCGGTGCCGGCGACGGGCGTGCCGGGACGGTGGCGCGGCCCCGCGGCGCCGCCCCCGGCCACGGCTGGTCGGGGCGCGCCGGGGCCGGCGGGCCCTCGTCAGGACCGGGCTGTGAGTCGTGCCTCCCCACCGGCCCCTCCTCCCATGCACCGTCGGCTCTGGAGGAGACTACTTCGCAGCCGGGCGGGCGTGGGTGGACAGGGAGCGGACATGGACTTCGACGTGACGGTGGAAATCCCCAAGGGGCACCGCAACAAGTACGAGGTGGACCACCTGACCGGGCGCATCCGGTTGGACCGGACCCTCTTCACCAGCACGCAGTACCCGGCCGACTACGGCTTCATCGAGGGCACGCTGGGCGAGGACGGCGATCCGCTGGACGCCCTGGTGCTGATCCCGGAGCCGACGTTCCCCGGCTGCCTGATCCGCTGCCGGGCGATCGGCATGTACCGGATGACCGACGAGAAGGGCGGGGACGACAAGGTGCTCTGCGTGCCCTACGAGGACCCCCGCCAGGAGCACCTGCGCGACATCCACCACGTGCCCGAGTTCGACCGGCTGGAGATCCAGCACTTCTTCACGGTGTACAAGGACCTCGAGCCCGGCAAGTCCGTCGAAGGCGCGACCTGGGTCGGCCGGATCGAGGCCGAGGCCGAGATCCGGGCGTCGCGGCGGCGCCACGAGGCCACCGCGGACGAACACGCCGAGGGGTGACCCCCCGCACACCGCGGCTCCGGGATGCGTCGCCGCCGGTCAGCCGCCGAGCCCGCGCACGCGGGCGTACAGGTTGAGGACGGCGCAGGCCACCGGCACGACCGAGATGACGATGAACGTGTCGAGCAGATCGGCCGTGCGGCCGAGGTACGGCGACGGCGGGCGCCGCGAGTAGGTGGCGCCCGCCGCCACCACCACGAGGGCGACCAGCACGCCGGCGGCCACCAGCCCGAGCAGGCCACCGGGCGTGGAGCGCCACACGATCGCCACGCCCAGGACGCCGAAGCCGAGCAGGCCGGCGAGCATCAGCGGCAGGCGCTGCCGCGTCGTGACGAACAACCGGCACCGCAGCAGCAGCGCGGCCGCGGCGACCGCCACCAGCAACCGGCCGGCGCCGCCGCCGGCGACGACCAGCACCACGCACGCCGCCACGCAGAGCGTCGCGTGCCCGATCAGCATGCCGGTGAGCAGCTGCTCGGTGCGTGTGACGGCCGCCAGGACCTGGCCGCGGTCGGGCCGTTCGCGGGCCGCGTCGAGGGCGTTGCCGCCGGCGGCACCGGTGAAGCCGGCCTCGGCGTCGGCACCGGTAGGCAGGGTGACCGGGGGCATCGGCAGCTTGCCGAACCTGATGGCCAGCAGCGGCAGGACGCCGATGCCGCAGACCAGCACCGAGAGCAGAACGGCCGCGGCGCCCTCGGCGGTGAGGAAGAAGCCGGTCAGCGCCGCGCCGGCCCCGAGCAGGCCCGTCGTCACGCCGGCTGCGAAGACCCGACGGCCGGCGGCCACCCCGGCCAGGCCGAGGGCGCTCACCAGCAGCAGCGCCACGCAGCCGACGAGCAGCTCGGCCTCGCCGAGCCAGCGCACCGGTGCCAGCACGCCCACCGGATCGCCGGTGGCCAGTAGCAACGCGCCGCCGACGAACGCGTACGGCAGGGCGGACCCGCCGAGAGCGGTGCCGGCCGGCCC
>DASQDS010000145.1:0-2250 GCA_035634075.1 Pilimelia sp.
ACCGTCCCGCCGCTGGCCGCGCATAGTGGCGTCACGCCGCTGGTCATCGCCGGCACCGTCGCGCTGCTGATCGCGTCCGGCGGCGTCCCGCCCGGCCCGGTCGCGACGCTGGTCGCGCCCGGCAGCGTCCCGCCCGCCAGCGTCCCGCCCGGCAGCGTCGCGCCGCTGGTCGCGTCCGACGGTCGGCTTGCCGCCGTCGAGCACCTGCAACGCCGGCCGGAACGGATCGCCGGTTCGGCGCGGCGGCGCAGTGCGCCGCTGCTCGGCCGTCTCGCGCACGGTACGACCACGGGGGGTGTACGCCCGCGCGTCCGAGATGCCGCCGAAGCCACCGCCGCCGTCGGCTTCCGCGCCGGCGTCCGCGGCCGCCCGGTCGCCGGTAGGACGTGGCGAGCCGCGCCGGGGCTCAGTGCCCCGGCGCGGCGGTGGTTCGGTGGACCGTGGCGGCATCGCTACCCCCCGGCGGCCTGAGTACCGGCGGCACGCTCGGTACCGGCAGCGCCCTGGGTTCCGGCAGCGCGGTCGGTGTCCGCCGCACGCTGAGTCCCGGCGCCCTGAGTCCCGGCGCCCTGAGACCCAGCGCCCTGAGTCCCAGCGCCCTGGGTGGCCGCGCCCCGGGTGGCGGCGCCCTGCTGGCTGGTGATGGCCGGCGTTCCGTTCGCCGGCCGGGGCACACCGATGATCTTGCCGTCGGGCAGCCGGATGAAGGCCGGCGGCCCCGGCTCGACCAGACCCAGCGTGCGGGCGC
The DNA here is from genome assembly GCA_035634075.1 of Pilimelia sp. Classification (GTDB taxonomy): domain Bacteria; phylum Actinomycetota; class Actinomycetes; order Mycobacteriales; family Micromonosporaceae; genus DASQDS01. Next base: position 749 of record DASQDS010000145.1, read on the forward strand.
GAGCCGTCAGGTTGCCCGGCGACTCGTTCTCGGCGATCAGCTTCTCCAGTTGCTGCTGCCGCAGATCCAGGTCGGCCTGCCGGTCCTGCAACGTGTCGATGCGGAACGCATTCTCGTTGGTCTTCACGTTGATCAGCAGGATGCCGAGCACCCCGGCCACCACCACGGCGAGCACGAGGGCGACGAACGGCGCCCGCGGTACCGCCACCGGCGGTGGCGGCGCCACCTTGAGCCGGGCCGCCGGCGACGACTCCACGGTGGTGGAGCGGCCCAGCGCCCGCGGCGGCTCCTCGACCTTCAGGGCGGCGGTGCCCTGGGTGGGGTACCGCCGGGCCCCCCCGAGCCCGGCCACCTCCCCGTCGGCCAGCCCGACACCCGTGCCGCCGCTGGTCCGCGATGTGTCCCGCGCCGCCCGTTGCACCGTGGTCCGGCCCCCCGACCGCGGTGCGCCGTGCGCCGCCTCGCGCCGCTCCGTGTCTGCACGGCCGTGGCGCTCGTTGATGTTCATGTCCCCTCCCCCTGCTCCGTCGTGCCTCGTCGTTGCCGCGTTCGTGCGGTCCCACGACCTCGTTGCGCCGTTGCCATCCGGGGCCGTTCGCGGGCGGCCCCCGATGCTGCGCCGTTGCCTATCCGTTCCACCGCCCGCAGCCGCACCGACGCGGCGCGCGGGTTGGCCGCGACCTCCGCCTCGGTCGCGGGCTCGCTGCCGCGGGTCAGCAGCCGCATCGTCGGCCCGCTGCCGGGCGGTTCGACCGGCAGGTCGACCGGGGCGGTGCTGCGGGTCCGCCCGGCCAACGCCTGCTTGACGATGCGGTCCTCCAGCGAGTGGTAGGACATCGCCACCAGGCGCCCTTTCGGCGCCAGCGCGTCGAGGGCGGCCGGCAGTGCCGACTCCAATGCGGCCAGCTCGCCGTTTACCTCGATCCGTAACGCCTGAAACGTTCTCTTTGCGGGATTTCCACCGGTTCTCCGGGCGGCGGCCGGAATGGCGTCCCGAACCAGGTCGGCCAGCCGCACCGACGACGTGATCGGGGCCTTCGCCCGCTCCCGGACGATGGCCGCGACGATGCGGGAGGCGAACTTCTCCTCGCCGTACACCCGCAGCACCCGGACGATCGCCGCCGGCTCGTAGCCGTTGACCACCTCCGCAGCGGTGATTCCGCGGCTCTGGTCCATCCGCATGTCCAGCGGCGCCTCGCGGGAATAGGCGAACCCGCGGTCGGGCGCGTCGAGCTGCAGCGAGGAGACGCCGAGGTCGAACAGGACGCTGGCCACCTGCCGGTGCCCGAGCCGGTCCAGCACGTCCGGCAGCTCGTCGTAGACGGCGTGCACGAACCGGGCCCGGTCCCCGTACCCGGCGAGCCGGGGGCGAGCAGCTCGAGACAGCGCTCGAGCAGCACCGGCACGTGCGTGCCGCGTTGCTCCCCCATGTCGACCCCCATCGCCACTGCGTCCACGTCCGCCCGGTGTCGCGAACACCGCCGCGTCCGTACCGCCAGATC
>DASQDS010000146.1:0-3619 GCA_035634075.1 Pilimelia sp.
AGCAGGTCGCGGTGCCGCTCGCCCCCAACGTGAAGGACTTCAACGTGCCCTCGGTCTCCACGTCCACCTTCGTCTGGCGATCCCAGTCGATGACAGCGGTGGTGACGTAGCGAACCCGGCCCTTGAGGTTGGCGCGGGCGACGTGGTTGATGACATTGAGGGACGCTTTGGTGCCCACCGGGTCGTCCTTCTCGCCGAACGAACAGATCTGGATGTTCTCGGACTGGTCGCGGAAGTACTTCTCCCCGTTGTAGGTGAAGCTGTGCTTGCTGACCTTTGCTTCCGGCATGATCTTTTCCCTTGCTCGTGGGCTCCGGCGGCCGGGGCCCTTACCTGGTTGATGCGCTCATCGTGCTGCGGCCGCGTTAGCCGATCGCTAGCCACGCGACGCGGGGAGCTGCGCAAACGCGTCAGTAGCGAAAGCGACAGGAGGGTTGTGCCGGGCCTGCGCCGGCCGCCTCATGGCGGTACCCGGCAGATTGGAGGCGCGTGAATGCGACTGCGTCAGCCCACCGAACCGCCACGACCGCCGCTCGCCCGCCGGCTCGACGGAGCGCCGCGGGCGATCGCGGGAGAGATTCTCCGCACGTCCCTGGTGGAGCGCCTCGCCGCGCGCTGGGACGTGCCGGTGACGACCGTGGTCGCCGGGCCGGGGTTCGGCAAGTCCACCGCGCTCGCGCAGGCGACCCGGCTGCATGCCGCGGATCCGCGCGGCATCGAGTCGTGGGTCACCTGCGAACCCGGTGACGAGGACGCCCGGCGCCTGTCGGAGGTGATCTGCCGCGCCTTCGGCGTCAACGCCGCGGTGACCGGTCCGGTGGACGCCGTGCTGGAGGCGTTGCGGGAGTGCTCACCCATGGAGTCCTGTCTCATCCTCGACGACCTGCACGAGGTGCCGCTCGGCTCCTCGGGCCACCGCCTGGTCGCCGAGCTCGTTCGTCGCCTGCCCGCGGGTGCTCACCTGGTGTTGTGCGGCCGTAGCGTTCCCGCGGTGCCGCTGGCCCGGCTGCACGCCGCTGACCGGGTCCACTGTGTCGACCAGTCGGACCTGGCCTTCAGCACCGGCGAGCTGGACGGGATCGCGCAGCGCGCCGGCCGTCCGGTGTCCGGCGTGCTCGAGCTCGGCGGATGGCCGGCCCTGGTGCGGCTGACCCTCGCCGCGCCGGCCGGGGTCGCCCGCGACTACCTGTGGGACGAGGTCGTGTCCGCCCTCAGCGAGGCGGAACGGGAGGTGCTGCTCAACCTGGCCGTGCTCGGATCCGCCGACGCGGCCACCCTGTTCACCCTCGCCGGCGTACCCACCGACCTCGACGTACTCGCCGAACGGGTGCCGCTGGTGTCCAGGTTCGGCGACGACGAGGTACGCGCCCATTCGCTGTGGACCGACGCGCTGGTCCGGGTCCTGCCCGCCGAACGGGTCGCCGCGGTACGCACGCAGGCGGCCGACCTGCTCCTGGCCCGCGGAGACGCCCTGCGGGCCGGCACGATCGCCCTGGCCGCCGGCGACCCGGCTCTGCTGGACCGCGCGGCGACCTCGCTCGTGGCGTCGACCCTCGCGACGTTCCCGCAGGACACCGGCACCCGGTGGCTGGCCGCCGCGCCGCAGCACGCCGGAAACCGCCCGGGCCTGTTGCTGCTGGCCGCCGCCACCAGCTACGCGTCGTGCGCGAACGCCCCCGACGTGGATGCCGCCGTGGACGCCGCGGCCGCGGCCGCGCAGCTCGCCGGCGACGTCGACACCGAGACCGCCGCGTTGAGCCTGGCCACCATCGCCGCGCATGCGCGCGGTGACGAGTCGCGGTTGGTCGAGCTGTTCCAGCGGGTGCTGGCGTTGCCCGGTGCCGACGACCAGGCCACCCTGCGCATGCTGCTGGCCGGTGTCCGGGGCGCCATCTTCGAGCTGTTCGGCTCGGTGGACGACGCGCTGGCCAGCCTCGAGTCGCTGCCGGCGGCCGACGTCGAGCAGCAGCCGGGGAAGATCGTCGTGCGGTTCCACGTCTACCTGCTGCTGCTGGCCGGCCGCGCGGACGAGGCGGCGGCGCTCGCCGAGACGTATCTGGCCGCGTCACCGTACGCCCATGTGCGCCGGATGCCGCAGTTCGCCCGCTGGATGGCCGGGCAGCCGGCGGACCTGCTGCCGGACGCGGAGCGGCACGGCGCGACCAAGCCGCCGTTCATACCCGACGCCGACGCCAACGACCGTTACCGGTTCAACTTCCTGGCCTTCGCGGCGATGGTGGCCGCCTCACTGGGCGATCGCGGCGCGATACGCCACGTGTCGGCGCAGTTGGACGCCAGCGGACTGGGCGCGGACACCCGCGATGCCGCGATGCTGACCGTCGCCGCGGCGGCCCGGTCCATCGTCCACGGCGACGAGGCGGGCGCCCGTGGCGCGGTCGAGGACTTCCTCGCCGCGCATCCGCTGTCGGACCCGGTCGCCTCCGTACACCTGCGCAGGTTCCTCGCCTACGGCTACGTCCTGTCGCCCGATGCCCGGCAGGCGTGGGACGCCGAACCGCTGGGCCCGGCACACGAACGGGTCCGGGCCGCCGCCCGGCTGTTGCTCGCCGCCCGGGCGGGCCGGCTCACCTGCACCGACGAGGTCGCGCCGGAGACGGTGCTGATCGCGTTCCCGCTGCCCTGGGCGGCGGAGCTGGCCGTCCGGGCGGAAGCCGCCGGCCTGCCGTTCGGCCGGCGACTCCTGCGGTGGCTCGTCGAGCACGTCGGCCGCACCGCGCACGACGCGATCCGAGTCCTGGCGGATCAGCCGGACAGCAACGGGCGCTCGGATACGGCCGGCCAACCGGTGAAGGCCGTTGCCGCCGCCGCCCGCCGGCTGCTCGTCGCGGTGCCGGCCACGCCGATGAGCCAGACCAGGATCGAGGTCCTCGGCCCGCTGCGGGTCCTGGTGAACGGCACCCCGGTGCACCCCGCCGAGCTGAGCCGGCGGCGGGTCCGCGAACTGCTCAGCGTGCTGGTCGTACACGGGGACCTGGACCGAACCCACCTCATGGACCTGCTCTGGCCGGACCTCGACCCGCAGGCGGCCGCACGCAATCTTCGGGTCACCCTCACCTACCTGCGCCGGGTCCTCGAGCCGGACCGGCCGACCGGTGACGGCGGTTGCCACCTGCGCACCGACCGGGACCGGGTGCGGCTGGTCAGTTCGAAGGCACTGCAGATCGACCTGGCCGAGTTGCACGGTCACCTCGACGGTGCCCGCCGGGCGCGCATGCACGGCGACCCGTTGGCGGCGGACGCCGATCTGGCCGCGGCCGTGCGGCTCTGGCGGGGCGCCCCGCTGTGCGAGCTGGGCGGCGTACCGGCGTTCGCCGCCCAGACAACCGCGATCCTGGCGGAGCTGACCGAGGCGACCCTGACCCTGGGCGAGCGTCGGCTGGCCGAGGGGGACACCGCCGCGGCCCGGCACCTGGCTCAACGAGCGCTCGCCGCGGAGCCGTACGGCGAGCGATGCATGCGGTTGCTGGTCGCGGCCGAGACCCAACATCGCGACCCGGCCGCCATGGAACGGGCCCTGCACCGGGTGCACGAAGCCCTGGACACGCTGGGCACGCCGCCGGAGCCCGCCACCACCATCGTGCTGCGTCAGGCGTATCTG
>DASQDS010000147.1:0-8331 GCA_035634075.1 Pilimelia sp.
CTGCCCGCACGAGCTCGGTGGGCGCGACGCCCGCCCGGGCGAGCGCCTCGGCCGCCCGCTGCAGGCGGTCGGTGGCCAGCCGGAGTTCGCCGACGGGTAGCCCGTCGACGGCGCCCCGCAGCTGGGCGCCCAGGTCCTCCAGCAGAGACACGGCTCAGCGGGTCCGGCGAGCAGGGCCGGCCGCGGGCCGCCCGGCCGGGCCGCGCCGGCGGCCCGCGCGGGTCACCGGGGCGTCCCGCCCAGGTCGGATTCCTTCGTGGGCCGGCCGCTCAACGCGTCGCGGACCTTGTCGATGAGCCCGGTGCCCGGCGCCAGGAGCTTGTTCCACGGTGGCGTGTCCGGGGCGGCCGGGTGGGGGCGGGTCGGCGCCAGCCGTTTCGCCGCCTCCACCTTGCCGGCCAGGTCGGTGAGCTCGGCGGCGGGGCAGGTGGCCCGCAGCCGCGGGAACAGGTTGGCCTCCTCGTCGGCGACGTGCTGCCGGATGGTGGCGGTCAGCTCGGTCAGCAGCGTGTCGAAACGCGGATCCGTCGGGTCGACGCCCTCGAGGTCCTTCATCAGCTGCTCGGCCTCGCCGTGCTCGGCGATCTCGTGGTCGGCCACCTCGTCGCCGTCGGCCAGCGCCCGGCGCGCGGTCGGGTAGACGTACTCCTCCTCCGCGATCGCGTGCCGGACGAGCTCGGCGATCACCACGTCGGCGAGGTCGCGGCGCTGCTGGGGCGTTCCCTCGCCGCCCTCCAGCTCGGCGAACAGCTCCTCCAGCTCGCGGTGGTCGTCGGTCAGCAGGTCGAGCACGTCGCGGCCGCCGCCGACGGGCAGCGTCCCCTGGGGTGTGGTCGTCATCGTGATCCCCTCCGGTGTGACGCGGCCCACACCGCGCCGGTCGACTCGGTACCCGCTGCCGGGTCGGTCAACCCTCCCGCACCGGGGCGTTTGCCGTCTTACCCGACGGGTAGCAAGGGCGGCACGCACCCGCCGGGCGCGGCCGACCACCGCGTGCGCGCCGCGGGGCGCCGACGACAGGAGGGCCCGATGAGGCATTCGGAGCAGAGTCGCGCCGAGACGGCGGCCATCACGCAACCGCCGCCCGGGCAGGACGTGGCGGAGCCCACCGCGCCTGCCGTCCCACCGGGGGCGGACGAGCATCCGCAGGTGGAGCTCGACGGCGGCGAGCCGGTGGCGGCGGACCGGGGCCACGACACCCCCGAGCCGCCCGACTAGGCGACAGCTCCCCTCCTGACCTGCCCGTCTCGATCGAATCGGAGGCACCCAACCATGAGCAGGAGCGTGGACGTGGTAGTCGACCGGCTGTGGGAGGAGTTCCACGCCGCCGTCAACATGAACTCCACCCAGCTGCGACACCACCTGCTGGCGGCGGCTGCGGGCGCCGACGGGACCTTCCCCGACGACCCCGACATGGGGATCGACCCGGAGGGCCGGCAGGTGCTCGCGATCCTGGGTAAGCGGAAGGTGGACCTCACGCCGAACGACGTGGACGTGATGGAGCGCGTGGTCGAGGAGGTGAGCAACCTGCTGGTCGCCCGTCCGCCGGACGGCGCCGGGGACGAGCAGTGGCGCGACGACCTGATGAGCCTCGGTCACGACCCCCTCCGGGTGGACTCGCCGGCCCTGGACGGCTGACGGCGCACTCCACGCGAACGCGGGTGTCACCGGCCGGTGACACCCGCGTGTGGCTGTCGGGTCAGGTCAGCCAGGGGTACCGGCGGACCAGCGGCAGCCGCTGCCACGCCCGGCCGAGGCCGAGGGTGTGGCCGCGCCGACGAGGGCCAGGCCCACCAGCACCGCCGCGTCGATCAGGTGGCCGGCGGGCCGCTGCTTGAGTGCGGTCATCGTCGCCACGTCCTCTCTGCGAGTCCTTTGTGCCCGGTGGCTGGCCGGCGCGGCCGCCGGCGGAGTCCACGGTGCGCGGCGGATGGCCGCGGGCCGTCGACTCGACGATCAAGGGCCTGATCCAAACCTCGTACGAGGACGACGAGGCGCTGTTCGCGGCGATCATGGCCGGCGCGTCCGGCTATGTGCTCAAGCAGATCCGGGGCACCGACCTCATCGACGCCGTGCGGCGGGTGGCGGCCCGTCATGGTAGCGGCGGTTCAGCGCCCCGGCCGTTCAGCGCGACAGCGCCCCGGCGGTTCAGGCGCCGCCGTGCAGGGCCGAGGTGTCGACCACCTGAGCGGTCGGCAGCCGCGGGGTGTGCGCGGCGCCGCCGGGTTCCCCGGCCGGGGCCGCGATGCCCAGCCGCAGCACCAGGTACGGCTGCCCGAGCCCGGCCAGCAGGTGGCGGAGCGCCTGGCGGGTGTCCGGCAGCTCGATGAGGCCGCTGAACGGCAGCACCGAGACGCCGTGCGCGGTCGCGACGAGCCAGGCCGCCGACAGCGCCTCGCCGGCCTGCAACCACGTCTCCGGCTCGTCGTCCGGCCCGAACAGCACCGCGTACGTGGCCGCCTTGTCGTGGCCGGGCCCCACCGGCAGCGTGCCCTCGCGCCCGTAGTCGCGCAGCGGCACGGTGGTCTGCGGTTGGCTGGCCGGCAGCACCTCGTCCGGCAGACCCGTGCCCGCCGGGGACCGGCCGGTCCAGTACGCCAGCTCGGCCGCGAGGTCGGGCTGTGCGGCGGTCACCCGGCCGGCCCGGTCGGCCGCGGCGGCCAGCTCGGTGACCTGGTCGGGCGCGAGCACGTGCAGGTCGAGCCGCTCGACCGCCACGGCGTGCCGGATGGCGTCGAGGGCCTGCGCCCCGACGGGCTCGTCGGCGACCGGCCGGCGGTCGGTGTGCCGCTGCCGGGCCGCCTCGGCCAGCCGCGCCTCGTCCGGGGTGACCTCGGCCGGCCGGATGGGGGAGAGAACCGCGAGCAGGTCGACGTCGGCCGGGTCCGGCAGCCGGACCACCGCGGCCGTCACCCCGTCGGCGGCCAGCGCCGTGCGGGCGTGGTGCAGCGCCGTGCCGCAGCTCATCAGCAGGAGGTGGCCGTCCGGGTCGGCGGCCGTGAGCTGCCGCGACCGGTCCGCGCGCAGCTCCAGCCTGTCCGGCAGCACGCGCCACCGCCACGGCTGGGTGTTGTGCACCGACGGCGCGTAGCCGGCGTTCGTGGCCGCCTTCGTCAACGCCGCCGGCACGTTGCCCACGTGCCCGTTGCCCTCGTCCATTCCGAGCCCCTCCGCCATCGTTCCCGGTCTCAGCCGACAGTGTGCCCGGGGCCGTCCGGGGTCACCGACGGCGGGCCGCCCACACCAGGCCCCGCTCGGTCAGCGTGCGGATCGCCGGCACGCGCAGGTCGCCCAGCTTGTGGCCGACGGTGGAGACGAACACCCGACCGGCGCCCCACCGCCGGGTCCACACCGCCGGCAGCGTGACCGGAGCGTGCCACGGCGCCGGGCCACCGTCGGGCCCCGGCTCGTCCGGCGTGAACGTGACGGTCGCCAGCACGTCGACGTACGGGTCGGTGAGCACCCAGTACTTCTCGGTGTGCAGGGCGACCGTGCCGATGCCGGTGACGATCTCGTGGTCCGCCCGCGCGGGGACGACGGTCAGCTCGTGGTCGACGAAGCCCGCCGGGTGGTGCACGAAGACGCCGCCGGTGAGGTGGTGGTACGCCTCGCTGCCGAGGAACGCGCCCACGATGCCGCCGTGCCAGCCGGCTAGGCCGGTGCCGGCGCGCACGGCCGCCGTGAGGCCGGCGAGCTGCTCGGCGGTGAGCCGCCCGATCGACCAGCACTGCACGACGAGGTCGGCGGCCGCCAGCGCAGCCGCGTCGGCGTACACCTGCAGGTCGTCGTGGATCTCGACGCGGAAGCCCTGCGCGCGCAGGAACGGCACGAACTCGTCCGTCGCCGCCACCGGGACGTGCCCGTCCCACCCGCCGCGCACGACGAGCGCGGTCCGCGTCGCTGTCACAGGTCGCGAGGGTACGTGGACCGTCGCGCCACCGCGTCGCGGGCCTTGTCCAGCAGGCCCAGCGCCGGGTCCACCAGCTTGTTCCACGGTGGCGTGGCCGGGGTGTTCGGGTGGGGCCGGGTGGGCGCCGCCTCCTGGGCCACCTGCACCCTGTTCCCGAGCCGCACCAGCTCCTCGTCGGAGGCGGCCCCGCGCAGGCGCCCCAGCAGGTCGTCGCCGCCGACCCGGGCGTGCCGCTCGAGGTGGTCCGCCAACCGGGCGGCGAGCCGGTCGAACGTGGGCGTCGTCGGCGGCGTGCCGCCCAGTTCCCGGAGCATGGCGAACACGACGCGGTCCTCGGCGATCTCGCGGTCGGCGAGCGCGTCGCCGTCCGGCAGTACAGCCCGCACGGCGGGGTAGAGGTACTGCTCCTCCGCGGACAGGTGGCGTACGACGGTGGCGGTGACCACGTCGGCGACCTCCCGGCGCCGGCCGGGCGTGCGGGTGCGCAGCAGCCAGGCGCACAGGGCCGCCATCCGGCGGTGCTCGCCGTCGAGCACGTCGATGACGCTGCGGCCGGCCGGCTCCCAGAAGGCGCCGTCACCGCCCAGGGGTGGCAGCGGCGGCAGCGGTACGGTCACGGTGGCTCCTTCCGGCGGGCGCAGGCAGGTACCCCGAACGGGGCGGCGGCAAACCACCTTTTCGACGGGACCCGGTAGGGCGGGGGTGGTGGGCCGCCCCCCTGCTGGTATGAAGGCACGATGACGGGCGAGGCGGAAGTCGTCGAGCTGTGCCGGGACCTGCTCCGGATCGACACCACGAACACCGGCGACGGCGCCGGCGGGGCCAACGAGCGCCCCGCCGCCGAGTACGTCGCCGCGAGCCTCGCGGAGGTCGGCATCGACGCCTCCATCGTGGAGGCGGCACCGGGCCGGGCCAGCGTGGTCGCCCGGGTCGCCGGCGCCGATCCGGCCCGGGGTGCGCTGCTCGTACACGGCCACCTCGACGTCGTTCCCGCCGATCCGGCCGAGTGGTCGGTGCCCCCCTTCGCCGGGGAGGTGCGCGACGGCTACCTGTGGGGCCGCGGCGCCATCGACATGAAGGACTTCGACGCGATGGTGCTGGCCGTGCTGCGGGACTGGCGCCGCACCGGCGTCACGCCGCCCCGCGACATCGTGCTGGCCTTCACCTCCGACGAGGAGGCGGGCAGCGACTACGGGGCCCGCTTCCTCGTCCAGCGGCACCCCGAGCTTTTCGAGGGGTGCACCGAGGCGATCGGCGAGGTCGGCGGCTACTCGTACACGGTCAGCAACGACCTGCGGCTCTACCTGATCCAGACCGCGGAGAAGGGCCTGGACTGGTTGCGCCTGCACGCGCGGGGCCGGCCCGGCCACGGGTCGATGGTGCACGACGACAACGCCGTCACCGCGCTGTGCGAGGCCGTCGCGCGGGTCGGCCGGCACCGCTTCCCGGTGGTCGTCACGCCGACCGTCCGGGCGTTCCTGGCGGAGATTTCCGAGGTGCTCGGGGTGGAGCTGGACCCCGACGACCCCGAGGCGGTCATCGGCAAGCTGGGGCCGATCGCCAACCTGATCGGCGCGACGATCCGCAACACGGCCAACCCGACGCGGCTGGCGGCGGGCTACAAGGACAACGTGATCCCGTCGCGGGCGACCGCGACGATCGACTGCCGGACGCTGCCCGGCCAGGCGGACCTGTTCCTCGAGCAGCTGCGCGAGGTGGTGGGGCCGGACCTGGAGGTGGAGTACATCCACAAGCAGCCGGCCCTGGAGACGTCCTTCGACGGGGCGCTCGTCGACGCGATGGCGGCCGCGCTGCGGGCCGAGGACTCCGCCGCCCGCGCCGTGCCCTACATGCTCTCCGGCGGCACCGACGCCAAGGCGTTCGCCGCGCTGGGCATCCGCTGCTTCGGCTTCGCGCCGCTGCGGCTGCCCGCCGACCTCAACTTCGCCGCCCTCTTCCACGGCATCGACGAGCGGGTTCCCCTGGATGGACTCCGCTTCGGAGTCCGGGTCCTCGACCGGTTCCTGCGTAATTGCTAACTTCATACTCGGCCGTCCGCCCGCCCCGGAAAGGGACCCCCACATGACCGACCAGCAGGTTCCGCTCGACGCCGCCCTGGAGCGGGTGATCGAGGCGGCGCGGGCGCACCTGGCCGCCGTGCAGGCGGCCGAGGGCCGCGTCGACGACGACGACGTGTGGCAGGCGTACGTCACCCTCAACAACGCCTCGTACGAGTACGACGAGCTGCTGCTGGACGCGTACGGCGAGGTGACGCCGTGGGACGTCGAGTCGATCGACCCGGACGAAGCCGACGAGCGGTTCGGGGTGGGCCTCGGCGGGCTGGACGGCAAGGAGCCGGACGACCCGCACCCGCAGGTCATCTCGGTGCGCCAGCGCCGCGACTACCGGGTGCGCAGCGTGGCCGCGCTGATGCGGGTCGCCGATGCGGCCCGCCGGGCCGGCGACGTGGCGGCGGACGGCGGCGCGGAGCCGGTCGAGGGCGTGGGGGAGGCGGTCCTGGAGCTGCTGCAGGCGGGCGACGGCTCGCTGGCAGCCCTGGACGTGCCGGAGCTGGAGCCGCTCGACGGCGTCGTGACGGTCACCGAGGTGGCGTCGCCGCTGGACCTGGACTCCTTCGACGACGAGGACGGCGCCGGTCCGTTCCAGCCCGCCACCGGGGACCGCCTGGTCGGCCGGCTCGACGAGCACCCGTACCTGGACGCCGCCGCCGACGAGGCCGAGGCGGGCGCCGACCCCGGTCGGGCGGGCTGAGCCGCCCTGCCGGCGGGAGATACTCCGCGGGCGTCCACAGCAAAGACGGCGTAACCACACCATCTTTGCTGTGGACGCCCGCCGCGGCAGTGCTGGCGGGCGCCGGCTGACCGGGCCGGGCTAGTACGACAGGCCCGGCTGGGGGGCCTTGGCGACCCGTCGGCGCAGCACGACCTGGCGCGTGCCGTCGGGGTACAAGCGCACCCGGGCCAGCTCCCAGCCGGCGAATTCCGCCTGGATGGCCAACTGCGCCGCGGCGGTCAACCGGTCGACATTCGGCGGTAACCGCAGCGGCGCGTACTCGTAGTCCATGCCATCTATACTGCCTCCGCGTCGGGGTCCCGCACCAGGCCAGGAGGCCTGCCAGGTAGTGGGTCAGTCCCGTTCCGGGTAGCTCAGCGGGACCGCCGAGACGTCGTCGAGCGCCCGGGAAATCTCCGCCGGGAGGGTGATCCGCTCGACCTGCAGGGCACCCAGCAGTTGCCCCACCGTGCGGGCGCCGAGGATCGGCGCGACCACGCCCGGCCGGTCCCGCACCCACGCCAGCGCCACCTCCAGCGGCGCCACCCCCAGGCCGCCGGCGGCGGTGACGACCGCCTCCACGATGCTGGACCGGCGGGGCTCCAGGTACGGCGCGACGAAGTTCTCGTACACCGGCGAAGCGGCCCGCGAATCCGCCGGCCGGCCCTGCCGGTACTTGCCGGTCAGCACGCCGCGGCCGAGCGGAGACCAGGGCAGCACACCGAGGCCCAGCGCGGCGCAGGCGGGCACCACCTCCCGCTCGATCCCGCGCTCGACCAGCGAATACTCGACCTGTGCGGCCACCAGCGGCGCCCGGCCGGGCCAGGCGGCCTGCCACGTCGCGGCCCGCGCCGTCTGCCAGCCGGAGAAGTTGGACACGCCCACGTAGCGCGCCTTGCCCAGCGCCACCGCGGCGTCCAGCGCCGACAGCGTCTCCTCCAGCGGCGTGCGCTCGTCGTACCGGTGCACCTGCCACAGGTCGACGTGGTCGGTGCCCAGCCGGCGCAGCGACGCGTCCAGCGTGCGCAGCAGGTGGGCGCGGGAGGTGTCGCGGCGCCGGTCCGTGCCCGGCCGCAGCCCGGCCTTGGTGGCGATGAGCACCTCGTCGCGCGGCACCAGGTCACCCAGCAGCGAGCCGACCACGGCCTCGGCGTCGCCGTCGTTGTACACGTCGGCGGTGTCCAACAGGTTGCCGCCCGCGTCGAGGAAGCCCTTGAGCTGGGCCGCGGCGTCGTCCGGGTCGGTGTCCCGGCCCCACGTCATGGTGCCGAGCGCGAGCCGGGAGACCGCCAGCCCGCTTCGGCCGAGCGGTCGCTGCTGCATGGGTGCACCCTATTCGGCCGGCGCCGGCCCTGGCATCCGCGCCGCGGTGCGGCCGCGCGGCGGGTCGGGCCCGGCGACACGCGGGCCGGACCAGCTCCGACGGGCGTTGCCGCACTGCGCGCCAGCGTACGCAACCCGGTTCGGCGGCGTTGCGAGTGGATCTGGGTTCCGGTGGGCGTTACGACCGTTTGACGGACCCGCCCGGCTGGACAGGAAGCCACCATTGAGGATGTCGCCGATGGCGGTGTCTGAATAAGGTTCACCCATGCAACAACGACCGCTCGGCCGAAGCGGGCTGGCGGTCT
>DASQDS010000148.1:0-14895 GCA_035634075.1 Pilimelia sp.
AGCGGCCGGCGCCTGGGACCGCCGGGTGACCCACGGCGCGATGGACGGCGTCCCGGCCGCCGACTGGGTGCTGCTGGACGGCGAGGGCGGCGGCGCCGCGGTCGCCCCCGACGGCACGGTCGGCGCCCGGGGTTCGCAGGCGGCGGAGTGCGCGGACGCGGCGGCCGCGCTGCTGGACCGCTGGGAACGGGCCGGCGCGCCGATGGTGGAGGACTGGTGGGTCTCCTTCGCCACCACCGGCGAGCCGGCCCGGCCCATCTGGGCCCCCGAGCGCTGGACGCTCTAGCTACGAGGCCCGGTAGCGGTCGTACATGATCGCGTCGGGTACCCCGTCGGTGCGGAAGTCGCCGACGATGAACTTCGAGACGCTCCGCCGGTACCCGCTCTCCACGAGCACCTCCGTGAGGCCCAGCGCGTCGTCGATGCGGTAGTACCGGACGGTCCCGGTGTCCTCCGCCACGTTCGCGTACACGTTGCTCTCCGACGGCGTGTACGCGAAGAAGTTCGCGGCCCCGTCGAGGAACGCCCCGGCCGCCAGCTGGGTGGCCAGCCCGCCCGGCACGGCGACCGGGCCGAGCCGCGTCGGCGTGCCGTTGTTCGCGAACCACACCATGCTGATCTCCTGCGTCTCCGGGTGGTAGAGCAGGATCTCCTGGCGGGCCGATGCCGTCCGCACCTCGGCCGGGATCATGATCGATGAGGTGGGCAGCTCGGCCAGCGCGCCGGCCAGGCGGGTCAGGGTGCCGTCGGGGCTCGTGCCAAACACGGCGAGCCGCCCCTCGAACGGGAAGTACACGGCCAGCTCCTGGCCCGCCCGGGTGGCGAAGTCCCCGGCCACGGCCAGCCGCGGCGCCGAGCCGTCCAGCCCGCGCAGCGCCAGGTTGCCCGAGTGCGCGACGAGGTCGAGGCTGCCCGCGCCGTCGGTGCGGTAGATCTGGTACGCGCCGCTTCGCGTGTTGAGGAACAGCAGCTCGTGCTGCGGGGTGGCCGGGTCGAACTGGATCGGCACGATCTGCCCCCACGGCTGGTCGGGCAGGTTGAGGCCGGTGTGCGCGGGGCCGAGCGCGACGGCGCCCCGGCTTGTCCCGACCGTGTGGAACTGGGCCTCGCCGTGGAAGCTGTCGTAGATCAGCACCTCCTGGGTCCCGAGGCCACGGTAGTTGCCCGGCACGATGTGGTGGTAGGAGCTGCGCCAGTTGAGCTGCCGCCAGCGGAACTGGGTCAGCCCGGCGCCGGTGAACGAGTACATCCGCGCCGACCCCCGGTCGTCGTCGAGGAAGTCGGACACCCGCTGGTGGCGCAGGATGGTGTTGCCCATCCCGCGCCCGCCGGCCGCCGCGCAGTGCGAGCCGCTGGCCCGGTTGACCCCGATCAGCCGGCCCGTGATCGGGTCCCACACCCCGGCGCCCGAGCTGCCGCCGTAGACGGTGACGCCGCGGGCGTAGGTGAACTCGTGGGGTCCGATGTCGTCGCTGCCGACGCACAGGATGTCGGGCACCAGCGCCGTCTTGAACGACGTGTGTCCGGTGTCCTCCGGGTCGGCGGTCGGGATGCCGGGGTGTCCGATGACGACGAGCGGGTTGGCGATGTCCGGCTCGCGCGCCTCCATGGTGGCGAAGCCGTACTGGTTCTCCGGGTTGCCGCCGAGCCGGAGCAGCCCGTGGTCGACGCCGCCGTGGATCGCCGCGTCCGGGTTGTCCTCCAGCACCTGGTCCACGTCGTAGCGTTCCCACTCCCGCAGGGCGTTGTTGCGGTCCAGCTGGTAGCCCAGGCGGACGAAGTTGTTCTGCTCGCCCCCGAAGATGCAGTGCGCGACCGTCAGGTACAGGCCGTCGCCGATCAGCGTGCCGGAGCAGCCGCCCCTGCGGTAGCCGACCGGGGACTGGTGCGCCGCGATGAACCCGGGCGGTACCTCCTTGACGGTCTCGTAGAGTTCGACGTCCTGCCAGCCGCCGGGGTACTCCAGCGCCTGGGCGGGGCCGGTGGCCAGGGTGATCGCGAGGGGCGCCACGACGACCACCACGGCGGCCCGGACGATCCATCTGATCCGTTTGCGCGATAGATCCAGCACAACCGCACTCCAATCCGTAACGGATCCCAAGCTGTCAGTGCATGCCGGCGGCACCGCGCGGTCAACGGCCGCCCGGGTGTCCGCCGGCGCAGGCGCGGCTGCCCGAACACCCTCACCATCGGGCAGCGGCCCGCGGGGATGGTGCCGCACGCGCCTATTGAGCTGAGGGCGTGAACGACTCACCGCGCTCGCGGGCGACCGCGTGAGGCTCGGGGCGCGCCGGCGACGAGCCCGTGGCGGCGGGTGAGAGCCGTGACGCTCTCACCTCAATAGGAGCCGACCGGCAGCACCCCGTGGTGTGGCGGGCTTGCCGCGCGGTGCGCGGATCTACCAGGTGTTGCGGCTGCGCATCCGCCAGGGGCGGCCGTCGGGGTCGTAGAGCAGCCGGTACGGCAGCGTGGCCCAGGCCCGGGTGAACAGCGACAGCCGCTCCGGCTCGTGCGGGCGCAGGCGGCCCGGCGGCCGCGGGCCGACCCGGCCGCCGGCGTGCCAGGCGTGCAGGGCGTCGGCCGCGGCGGTGATCGCCGCGACCGCCGACCCGGGGTCGAGCAGGTCCGCGTCCTCGCTGCCGTCGGGCGCCCGGTCGAGGTGCTCGCGCCACAGCGTCAGCCGCAGGTCGCGGGCGAACCGGCGGGCCCCGTCGCCGAGACCGGCCGGGTCCGCCGGCGCCCGCGGGTCGCGCTCGTCGTCCAGCACCGCGCAGGACAGCTCGCTGTCGTGGGTCCAGGACCGGCGGTTGAAGTTGTCGCTGCCGACGCTCGACCAGACGTCGTCCACCACGCACACCTTGGCGTGAACGTAGATCGGCGTGCCGGCGGCGTTCTCCGCGTCGAAGACGTGCAGCCGGTCGCCGCCGGCTCGCCGGCAGACGTCGATGGCCTGGGCCCGGCCGATCAGGTTCGGCGGCAGGGCGAACCGGCCGTCCACGTCTGGGTAGCGGGGGACGACGACCACCAGGTGCAGCTCGGGATTGTCCCGCAGGGCGTCGGCGAACAGGTGGGCCACCTGGGCGGACCACATGTACTGGTCCTCCAGGTAGATCAGCCGGCGGGCCCGCCGGACGGCTTTGGTGTACCCGCGGGCCACCGAGCGCTCACCCAGCGGCGCGAAGTCGTACCGGGGGCGCATCGCCGGGTACGTGCGCAGAACCTGGACGGCGTGCGGCCCGCACGGCGCCGGGTCGGGCAGCTCCTCGGGCAGCGGGTCGGCGTGCAGGTCCAGGTGGTTCAGCTTGTCGCTGATCCACGCCACCGGGCTGTCCGCGTCGGGCGGCGTGCGGTCCGTCCAGCGCTCGCGGAACACCGTGTCCAGCGCGCCCACGACGGGGCCGCGCAGCTCCAGCTGGATGTCGTGCCAGGGCGGTCGTTCGCCGTACCGGGTCGACATCGGCACCGGCTGGGGATCCCCGTGGTGGTCGGCGTCGTCCCGGCGGGAGTGGCACAGGTCGATGCCGCCGGCGAACGCCACGTCGCGCTCCGGCTCGCCGGGGTGGCGCAGTACGACCAGCTTCTGGTGGTGTGACCCGCCCCGCCGTACGCGCTGATCCAGCAGCACCTCGCCGCCCGCCGCCTCGACCGCCTCACCGAGGTGGCGGTTCTCCTCCTCGCTGTACTGAAGCTTGTCCACGTGCGAACGCCACATCAGCCCCTTCACCACCACGCCGCGCTTCGCGGCGTCGACCAGCAGCTCGGACACCGTCGGGCCGGCATCGCGCATCAGCTGGTCGGGGTCGCCCCGCCAGTCGGTGAAGAAGAGGTGGTCGCCGGCCCGCAGGGCCACCACCTCGTCGACCAGGCGGTCGAAGTACGTGGCGCCGTGCGGCAGGGGCGTCACCCGGTTGCCGGCGACCCAGGCGGGCAGCCGGGTTGCCGGGTTGCCCCGCTCGTCGTCGGTGAGGAACCAGTCGGGCAGTGGCACTGGTTCAACGTAAGCCAAGATCGGCGTCGCGCCTACCGGCGCCCCCGCTTGACCTCGAAGAAGGTCTCACTGCGCAGCAGCGGGACGACCGCGTCCCACAGCGCAGCCGCCTCCTGGGCAGGCGGCACCTCGGCGATGATCGGCCCGTGCAGGGCCCGCGCGGCGCCGTCGAGGGCGAGGACCGGCGAGCCGACGTCCGGCCCGGCGGAGCCGAAGGCGGTGTCGTGCGACCGGCGTACCGCGGCGTCCCAGCCGGCGTCGTCGAGGGCGCCGGCGGCGTCGGCCACGCCGGCGGCCTCGGCGGCCTCGCCCACCGCCGCGTCGGTCAGCTCGGCGCCGGCGTCGTGGGTCCGGGCGCCCAGCTCGGCGTAGAACCGGCCGGCGTCCTCGTCGCGGCCCGCCTCGGCCAGCGCGGCCACGAGGCGTAGCGCGCGGGCCGCCGCGGCCATCGGCTTCGCGTACTTCGCGGGGAGCTCCCGGCCCTCGTTGAGGATGCCGATGCTGAACGGCCGCCACCGGACGGTGACGTTCCGTTGCGAAGCGGCGGCGACCAGCCACCGCGACGTCCGCCAGGTCCACGGGCAGCTCGGGTCGAAGTAGAACGTCGCTTCCATCCCGCGATCCTACGGCGGGGCGGTGAGGGAGGCCGGCAGCCGCACGGTGACGGTGGTGCCGGCGCCGCCCGGGATGGTGTCACGCGCGGTTATCGTGCCGCCGTGGCGCTCCACGATGATCCGGCACAGGGTCAGCCCGAGGCCGCTGCCGGGGATGCCGTGGTGACGGACGGCCGAGGAGCGGTAGAACCGCCGGAACAGCAGGTGGCGCTCCTCCGCCGGGATGCCGATGCCGTGATCGATCACGTCCAGCGCGACGGCGTCGCCGTCGCGCCGCAGGTGGACCCGCACCGGCGTGTCGGGCGGGCTGAACTTGAGCGCGTTGCCCACCAGGTTGTCGATCACCTGGCGCAACCGGGTCGGGTCCGCCGGCACGACGATCTCCGGCGGGACCTCGGCGGTGAGCCGCTGTGCCACGACGCCGGCCGCCGCGACCGCGTCCCGGACGATGGCGGCGGCGTCCACCGGCTGCGGGCGGATCTCGATGTGGCCGGATTCCAGGCCGGTGAGGTCCAGCAGGTCGTCGATGATGCCGCGCAGGATGGCCGCGTTGCGGTCGAGGACCGCCACCAGCTCGGCGACGTCCGTGCCGGCGATGCGCGGGTCGGCACGCAGGAGCTCGGTGTACGAGGAGATGGACGTGAGCGGGGTGCGCAGCTCGTGGCCGACCAGCCCCAGGAACTCGTCCTTGGTGCGGGCGAGCTGCACGGCCAGCTCCTCCGCGCGCCGGTGCTCGAGGAAGTGGCCCACCTGGGTGGCCACGCCGGACAGCAGCGTGGTGAGCAGGTGGTGCGGGTCCTCCGGCTGGTCGGTGAAGAGGACGAGCACCCCGAGCGCGGTGCCGGCGCCGCGCATCGGGACGGCGACGGCGGTCCGCAGGCCCGCCGCCAGCACCGCCCCGCCCGGCATCGGGCTGTCGGGGCCGCCCAGGGCGGGGATCCACGCGGGCTCGGCCGTCCCCCAGGCGGTGCCCGCCAGCCCGTGGCCGCGGGTGAGCCGGCTCGGGGCGGGGACCGCCTGCCGTCCCGGCGCCGTCCAGCACGCCGCCAGCCGCAGCGCCTCGCCCGTGGCGTCGACGAGCCAGAGCTCGGCATGCGCCCAGCCGAGCGTGGTGCCGATCGCGGCCAGCACGTCGACCTCGGCCTCCCGGCTGCTGGCCGCGGTGGCGAGCGCCCGGGCGACCGCCAGCTCGCAGCGGGCGAACCGGTCGGTTCGGCGCTCGTCGGTGACGTCGCGCTGGACGGCCACGGCGCCGAGCTTCTCCCCGTCCGGTCCGATGATCACCTGGCCGGTGGTGAGGACGGTCCGGGCGCGCCCGGTCGGCGTGGTGATCAGCACCTCGGCGTCGCGCAGCCGTTCGCCGTTGAACGCGCGCGTGAGTGGCACCTCCTCCGGTGCCATGATCCGGCCGTCCGGATGGGCCAGCCGGTGGCGGGTGGCCCAGGTCTCGCCGGTCGACAGGTCCGGTTCGACGCCGTGCAGCCGGCGCGCGGCCCGGTTGAACAGGGCCAACCTGCCCTCGCCGTCGCACGCGACGACGCTGGTGTCGAGGTTGTCCAGCACGGCGTCCAGGAAGCGGGCGTGCCGGTTCGCCGCCCGTTCGGCCGCCACCCGCGCGCCGATGTCCTGGACGAACGCCTGGAAGCGCAGGCCCCACTCGCCGCGCAGCGCCCGGACACCGACCTCGACCGGGAACTCGGTGCCGTCGCGGCGCAGGGCGACGGAGGTGATCCGGGCGCGCCCGCGGCGGGCGTCGGCGGGGTCGGCCAGCGCGGCCCGCTCCCGCCGGCTCGCCGCGCGCAGCCGGGCCGGCACCAGCTCCTCCGCGGACCGGCCGAGGATCTCGGCCCGGGACCACCCGAAGGCGCTCTCGGCGGCCTCGTTGAACAGCACGACGCGGCCGTCGCCGTCGACGGCCACGAACGCGTCGACCGCGTTGTCCAGCACCGACTCGGCCTCCGCGGCGCTGACCATCGACCGGCGGGCCGACTCCTCGTCCAGCAACAGTTGGCTGACCAGCTCGGCCGCCGCCCGGACCCCGTCGGCCTCGGCCGCGGTCCAGTGCCGCCCACCCGGGTCCAGCGCGCTGACGACGCCGACCGGGGCGCGGTCGGTCGCGTACACGGTGGCGGCCAGGATGGCGGGCGGGCCGGGCTCGGCGACCGGGCCGCCGCCGCCGGCGCGCCGCCAGGTGGCCTCGAGCCGGGCCCGGTGCTCGGCGTGCCAGTCCGGGTCCATGCCGTGCGCGGTGGCCAGCCGGGCCTCCCGCGGCCCGAGGAAGACGACGGCCGCCATCGGCGCCCGGGCGGTGCCCGCCGCCAACAACGCCAGCCGGTCGACGTCGAAGGACGAGGAGGAGACGGCCAGGAGGGCCTCCTCGACGGCGGTGAGGCCGCCCGGCGGGTCGAGCCAGGCCGGCTCGATCCGACCGCGCTCGCGTGGTGCCGGCGCCGCCACGTCACCTCCTGAAAAGGGTACGATCAAAAATCAGACTTATATGGCATTCTAGACACCGCCGAGGCCGGAGGGGGCGTCGATGGAGCTGGCGCTGACCACCCGGACGGCGGACGGGGGCGTCGTCGTCCGCGTCGCCGGCTGCCTCGACCTGGACACCGGCCAGCAGCTCCGCGGGCACCTGCTTCCGCTGGCCGGCGACGGCCACCTCGTCATCGACCTGGACGCGGTGGACTTCCTCGACTCCACCGGGCTCGGTGTGCTCGTCGGGGCGCTCAAGCGCCAGCGCGCCGCCGGCGGGGGTTCGCCCTGGTCTGCGCACACGAGCGGGTCCTGCGGACGCTCCGGGTCACCGGCCTGGACCGGGTGTTCCCCCTGTACGCCGACCTGCCGGCCGCGCTGGCCGCCTGCCCGGTGACCGGGGAGCCGATCCCGTGACCGGCCGCCGCGCGCGATAATGCGTCACATCGGGAGGTGTTCGGTGGAGATCGAGGCAGCTGTGACAGAGCCGGTCTGACCCGGCGCCCGCCCGGCGCGTTTCGCGCGAGCTGCGGCGGGGGAGTAGAGGCACACATCCGCGACTCGCGTCACCGCTGACGCGTACTTGGCGCCCTGGCGGTGCGGTGGGTCCCGTTGCGCCGCACGTCCGGTCGGCTCCCGTGGTCCCCGGTGCGCGGCCGGGAGGGAGATCGACCCATGACTCATCCCGCGGCGGACCCGCCGCGCCACCGCACCCGCTCCAGGGCGGCGGCCCTGGCCGCCGCCCTGGCACTCGTCGCCGGGTTGCCCGCGTGCGCCTCCGACGACGGCGGTGGCGGCGGAGCGCCGACCATCAACCTGTACTACCCGCCGGAGCAGAACCTGCAGAAGGTGGTGGACAACTGCAACGCCGAGGCCGGCGGCCGCTACCGGATCGCCTACCAGGTGCTGCCGCGCGGCGCCGACGACCAACGGGTGCAGATGGTGCGCCGGCTGGCCGCCGCGGACCGGGGCATGGACGTGCTGGGGCTCGACGTCACCTGGACGCAGGAGTTCGCCAGCGCCGACTGGATCCGCGAGTGGACCGGTGACGCCAAGGCGGAGGCCGAACAGGGCACGCTGCGCGGGCCGCTGGAGTCGGCGCAGTACGAGGACAAGCTCTTCGCGGCGCCGAAGAACACCAACGTGCACCTGCTGTGGTACCGCTCCGACCTCGTCGACGAGGCGCCGGCCACCTGGGACGACATGATCGCCGCGGCCGAGCGGCTCAAGTCGCAGGGGCAGCCGTACCAGATCCTCACGATGGGCGCCCAGTACGAGGGCCTGGTCGTCCTCTACAACACGCTGGTGGCCAGCGCGGGCGGGCAGATCCTCAACGAGGACGGCACCAAGGCCGTCTTCGACGACGGTGCGGTGAAGGCGCTGCAACTGCTGAAGCGCATCGCCACCGCCGGCGTCACCGAGGCGTCGTTCCCGAACGCCACCGAGGACCCGGTCCGGCTGGCGTTCCAGTCCGGCAACGGGGCATTCCAGATCAATTGGCCGTTCGTCTACCCGGCCCTCCAGGAGGGGGCGCCGGACCTCGCCCGCAACGTCAAGTGGGCGCGGGTGCCGGGCGTGGACGCCGGGACGCCCAGCAGGGTCACCATCGGCGGCATCAACCTGGCGGTCAGCCGGTACTCCCGGCACCCGGCGGAGGCGTTCGACGCCGCGCTCTGCCTGCGCAACGCGGAGAACCAGAAGTTCTCCGCGATCAACGACGGCGTGCCGCCGACGATCGAGAGCGTGTACGCCGACCCGGAGATGACCGAGGCGTACCCGATGAAGGACGACATCCTCGCCGAGCTCAAGGACGCGGCGGTCCGGCCGCTGACGGCGGCGTACCAGAACGTGTCCACCGTCATCGCGGCGGCGCTGTCGCCGCCGGCGGAGATCGACCCGGAATCGACGGCCGACGAGCTGCGCCAGTCCGTCCAGGACGCGCTGGAGTCGAAGGGGGTCCTGCCGTGAGCGACCGCAGCGAGGTGATCGCATGAGCATCGCTAGTACCACTCCGGCCAGTGCGGCGACGAGTGATCAGGCCGCGCAGGCGGCGGGGGGCGGGCGGCGGCCGGCCCGGCGGGGAAAGGCGCCGCTGAGCGAGGGAAAGAAGGCTGAGCGGCGGCTCGGCTGGCTGCTGTGCGCGCCGGCGGCGTTCGTCATGGTCGCCGTGACCGCGTACCCGATCCTGTATTCGGTGTGGTTGTCGCTGCAGCGGTTCGACCTCAAATTCCCGGACCAGCGCGAGTTCATCGGGCTGGAGAACTACGTCACCGTGCTGACCAACAACTACTGGTGGACGGCGTTCGGCGTGACCATGCTGATCACGGTCGTCACCGTGGCCGTCGAGCTGGTGCTCGGCATGGGCCTGGCGATCATCATGCACCGCACGCTGGTGGGTCGCGGCCTGGTGCGGACCTCCGCCCTGATCCCGTACGGCATCGTGACGGTGGTGGCGGCGTTCTCGTGGCGGTTCGCGTGGACGCCCGGCACCGGTTACCTGGCCAACGTGTTCGGAGAGGGCGCGCCGCTGACCGAGCGGGCCAGCTCCCTGGCGATCATCATGCTGGCCGAGATCTGGAAGACGACGCCGTTCATGGCGTTGCTGCTGATGGCCGGCCTGGCCCTGGTGCCCGACGACCTGCTCAAGGCCGCGTCGATCGACGGCGCCTCGGCGTGGCAGGGGTTCCTGAAGGTGATGCTGCCGGTGATGAAGCCGGCGATCCTGGTGGCGCTGCTCTTCCGCGCCCTGGACGCCTTCCGGGTCTTCGACAACATCTACGTGCTGACGGCCGGCTCGAACGAGACGTCGTCGGTGTCGATGCTGGCCTACAACAACCTGATCCGGGGCCTGAACCTCGGCATCGGCTCCACGATGTCGGTGTTGATCTTCATCACCGTGGCCATCATCGCGTTCATCTTCGTGAAGCTGTTCGGTACGGCTGCCCCTGGGAGCTCCGACGAAGGAGGTCACCGGTGAGCGCGAGGAGCGTAGCGAAGCGGAGCCCCGCAGTCGCGAACGAGAGGCGGGTCTAGACATGGCCACATTGGACGCTTCGCCGCGGGCGAAGCTGCGGTGGGGGTTGCTGGACGCCGTGGTGGTGGTGTTCGCGCTCATCCCGGTGTTGTGGATCGCCTCGCTGTCGTTCAAGTCGGCGGCGACGATCGCCGACGGCAACTTCATCCCGCGCGAGTGGACGCTGGAGAACTACCGGACGATCTTCGCCACGGACCAGTTCGTCCGGGCGCTGGTCAACTCCATCGGCATCGCGCTGATCTCGACCGCCGTCGCGGTCGTGCTCGGCACGATGGCGGCGTACGCGATCGCCCGGCTGGATTTCCCCGGCAAGAAGCTGCTCGTGGGGGTCTCCCTGCTCATCGCGATGTTCCCGCAGGTGTCGCTGGTGTCCCCGCTGTTCGACATCGAGCGCCGGCTCAACCTCTTCGACACCTGGCCGGGGCTGATCCTGCCGTACATCACGTTCTCGCTGCCGCTGGCCATCTACACGCTGTCGGCGTTCTTCAAGCAGATCCCGTGGGACCTGGAGAAGGCGGCGAAGATGGACGGCGCCACGCAGGGCGAGGCGTTCCGCCGGGTCATTGCCCCGCTGGCCGCGCCGGGCGTCTTCACGACGGCGATCCTGGTGTTCATCTTCTGCTGGAACGACTTCCTGTTCGCCATCTCGCTCACCTCCACCGAGCGTTCGCGCACGGTGCCGGCCGCGCTGTCGTTCTTCACCGGCGCGTCGCAGTTCGAGGACCCGACGGGCGCGATCTCCGCGGCCGCCGTGGTCATCACCGTTCCGATCATTCTGTTCGTGCTGTTCTTCCAGCGCCGCATCGTGTCGGGGCTGACGTCCGGCGCCGTGAAGGGGTGAGTGTCGATGGCTGACATCGTGTTGGACAAGGTGACCAAGAGCTATCCGGACGGCACGGTCGCCGTCCAGGAGGTCGACCTGGAGATCGCCGATGGGGAGTTCGTCATCCTGGTCGGCCCGTCCGGGTGCGGCAAGTCCACCACCCTGAACATGATCGCCGGGTTGGAGGACATCAGCTCGGGCGAGCTGCGCATCGGCGGCGTGCGGGTCAACGACAAGGCGCCCCGGGACCGGGACATCGCGATGGTGTTCCAGTCGTACGCCCTCTACCCGAACATGACAGTCCGGGAGAACATGTCGTTCCCGCTGCGGCTGGCCAAGCTGGACAAGGCGACCATCGACCAGAAGGTCGACGAGGCGGCGAAGGTGCTGGAGCTGACCTCCCTGCTGGACCGCAAGCCGGCCAACCTCTCCGGCGGCCAGCGCCAGCGGGTGGCCATGGGGCGGGCCATCGTCCGGTCGCCGAAGGCGTTCCTCATGGACGAGCCGCTGTCCAATTTGGATGCCAAGCTGCGGGTGCAGATGCGCACCGTCGTGTCCCGGCTGCAGAAGAAGCTGGGCACCACGACCGTGTACGTCACGCACGATCAGACCGAGGCGATGACGCTGGGCGACCGGGTGGTCATCATGCGGGCCGGCGCCGTGCAGCAGCTCGGCGAGCCGCAGAACCTGTACGACCACCCGGCGAACCTGTTCGTCGCCGGGTTCATCGGCTCGCCGTCGATGAACTTCCTGCACGCCGCGGTGACCGAGGGGTCGCTGCGCACGGCGCTCGGCGACCTGCCGATCGGCGACCGGGTGCGCCGGGAGCTCGAAGGCGCCGACGCCCCCCGGGAGCTGATCCTCGGCATCCGGCCGGAGCACTTCGAGGACGCGGCCCTGGTCGAGGAGGCGGCCCGGGAGCGCGGTGCCGAGTTCGAGGCGCCGGTGGACGTCGTCGAGTCGATGGGGTCGGACAAGTACGTCTACTTCTCGGTCGAGGGCGAGCGGGCCAGCGCGGCGGACCTGGACGAACTCGCGGCCGACGCCGGCGCGGCGGACCTGCCGGCGGGCGGCTCCAACCTGGTGACCCGGCTGTCGGCCGAGTCCACGGTGCGCGAGGGGGAGACCCGCCGCGTCTGGTTCAACCTGGAAAAGATCCACCTTTTCGACCCGAAGGACGGCCGCAACCTCACGCTCCACGAGGGCCGCTCCGGCGGCGTGACGGCCCCCTGACCCCGCCGCCCGCGCCCTCCGATGCCCTGCCGGGGCGCCGGGGGGCGCGGGCGTGGGATCAGCGGCGCCTGGAGCGTTGGCCGGCGTCTGACCGCGTCGCCCCCGCGTTGCGCGGTGACCCGCGTAACCTGTATAACAGGTTACATGGCATTGAGCTGGAAGCTGGTCATCGACTGCACCGACGCGCCCGCCCTCGCGGACTTCTGGGGCGCCGCCCTGGAGTACGAGGTGGAGGACCCCAGTGCGCTCGTCGATCAACTGGTGGGCGCCGGTCGCATCGGCGCCGAGGCGGTCGTCGAGCACCGGGGCCGCAGGATCTTCCGCGGCTATTCCGCCATCCGCCACCCCGACGACCCGTTCGATCGGGCCAGCGGTGTGGGTCGCGGCCGGCGGCTGCTGTTCCAGGAGGTGCCCGAGGGCAAGTCGGGCAAGAATCGGCTGCACGTCGACGTCCACAGTGCACCCGGCGAGCTGGACAAGCTGGTGGCCCGGCTGGTGGAGCTGGGGGCGACCCGCGTCCGCGAGGTCGACCAGGGGCCCGCCGGTCGATGGTGGGTGATGCGAGATCCCGAAGGCAACGAGTTCTGCGCGGCGTAGGCCGCCGAGGGCCCGGCCCGAGGCCTGCGCGCACCGCGTCCCGGCGGCCAGCACGCCGTCAACTTCAGGTTGACGGCGAGCATTCGTCAACCTATGGTTGACGGATGACGGAGCCCGTACGAATCTCCAACCCGGTGCGCCTCGACGAGCTGATCGACGCCATCAAGAAGGTGCACCCCGACGTCCTCGATCAGCTCTCGGACGCGGTCATCGCCGCCGACGCGCTCGGTGACGTGGCCGACCACCTGATCGGCCACTTCGTCGACCAGGCGCGCCGTTCCGGCGCCTCCTGGACGGACATCGGCAGGAGCATGGGCGTCTCCAAACAGGCCGCTCAGAAGCGGTTCGTGGCCAAGGCCACCGGCGAGCCGTCGGAGCTGGACCCGAGCCACGGGTTCGGGCGGTTCACCCCACGCGCGCGCAACGTCGTGGTGGTCGCCCAGAACGAGGCGCACGCGGCGGGCAACGCCGAGATCGAGCCCGGGCACCTGGTCCTGGGGCTGCTGAGTGAGCCGGAAGGGCTGGCGGCCCAGGCCATCGTGGCGCAGGGCGTGGCGCTGGACGCGGTCCGTAACGCGGTCGCAGCGGCGCTGCCGGCGCGGTCGGAGTCCGTACCGAGCCTGATCCCGTTCGGGCCGGCGGCGCGCAAGGCGCTGGAGCTGACGTACCGGGAGGCCCTGCGGCTGGGGCACAACTACATCGGCACCGAGCACATCCTGCTGGCGCTGTTGGAGCTGGCCGCCGGCGACGGCGTGCTCGCCGGCCTCGGCATCGACAGGGCCGGGTCGGAGTCGGCCATCGCCGCCGCCCTGTCGCCCCGGTCCGGCGGCTGACCGACCGGCGGGCCCGGCGTCAGCGGCCGAGGCGGGTCAGGACGTACCCGAGGAAGGCCCCGGCGTCGCCGGTGGCCACGTGCTGGCCCGCGGCGCGGTCGCGGCGGTGGCTGTCCAGTGCCGTGCCGATCAGCCGCTCGAACGCCGGCGCGGCCCGGCGGGCCCAGGCGGCGGCGGCCGGCTTGGCCACCCAGGTGCCCTCGGCGTGGAAGTGCCACGCCCGGCACGCGTTGAGGACCGCGTTGTCGCCGTGCTCGGTCAGCGAGCCCCGGTGCGCCTCGACCGACTCCACGACCACCGGCAGCAGCACCGCGTGCGGCAGGCGGTCGGCGAGGTCGTGCAACGGTGGGCCGGCCAGCACCCGGCGTTGCTGGTGGGCGATGTCGCGGTCGATGGCGTACCAGAAGGTCGGCCCGCCACCGGGCCCCGTCTCGGCCCGGGACGGCAGCTCCCGCCCGGTGTTCAGATTGAGCGCGTAGCCGGCGGTGGTGCCGGCGCCTGGCAGCGCGGCGCGGTCGTAGAGGACAAGTTCCAGGCCCGTGGCCGGGCACGGCAGGGCGCCGTGGGCGAGGGCGCCGGCGGTGGCGTGCAACCGATCCGCCGACGGGGCGTCGGCCACCGCGATCAGGTCGAGGTCGCTGCGGCCCGGCCGGTAGCCGTCGAGGGCGACGGAGCCGGTCGGGTAGACGCCGACGAGGTCGGCCCCGAACACGGCGCGCAGGGCCGCCACGACGGCCCGCAGGTAATCCGCTTCGGCGCGCGGCAGCTCCATGCGGTCAGGATATGGACCAGTGGTCCGGGCGGGGGCTCTCAACCCGTCCGGACCACCGGCTGACCGTCTGCTACCCGGCCTGGGCCGGGTTAACCACCGCTATTGGGGACGCTTCGACCACCAGCGCGGTAACCAGGTCGTGCAGCACGTCGAAGCCGTCCTCACTGAGCACCGACTCCGGGTGGAACTGCACGCCGGCGAAGCCGGGCCCGCGCAGCGCGTGCACCGCACCGTCGACCGGGTCGCGGGCCAGCTCCACCCGGCCGTACGGGGTCGCGATGACCGGCTCGGCGGAGACGGGCGTGAAGCTGGCGTAGAAGCCGACCCGCCGGGCCGTACCGAACAGGTCCACCCGCCGCTGGAGCCCCTGGTACGGCGCTAGGCGCCGGTCCACCCGCAGGCCGAGCAGGTTCGCCAGCACCTGG
This sequence comes from Pilimelia sp., assembly GCA_035634075.1. Lineage (GTDB taxonomy): Bacteria > Actinomycetota > Actinomycetes > Mycobacteriales > Micromonosporaceae > DASQDS01. The sequence continues at coordinate 14,795 of DASQDS010000148.1, forward strand.
TGGCCGAGGCAGACGGCGAGCATGGGCTGCCCGCGGTCCAGCAGGTCACGGACCAGCCCGCGCATCGCCGCCATCTTGCGGTCCGCCGGGTCGCCCGGGTC
>DASQDS010000149.1:0-9888 GCA_035634075.1 Pilimelia sp.
AGATCGCCACGTTGGCGGCCGACGAGGCCGACCAGCGGGCCCGGATCCAGACCCTGCGCGACGAGGTCGAGAAGTGGCAGGACCCGGAGTACGTGAAGATCCAGGCGCGGAAGCGGTTCTACTACGTGCCGCCGGGGGAGACGCCCCTGATCGTGTGGGATTCGGAGTCCGACCCCGGCGACCCCGCGGGTGTGCCGAGCAAGCCGGCGGCGCCCGCGCCGCCGTGGTTCGACACCCTGTGGTCCAGCGTGCGGGCCGCCGACAAGCAGACCCGGTCGTGACGTCCGGCCAGCCCGCGCAGCGGGTCGGCGCGGCTGCCGGCGTACCGCCGCCGGAGCGCCAGCCGGCCACGGAGGGTGACCTGGCGGCGGTGGCCGCCCAGCTCGGCCGCCCCCCGCGCGGGACCAGGGCGGTGGCCCACCGTTGCCCGTGCGGGCTGCCCGACGTGGTGGAGACCACCCCGCGGCTCGCGGACGGCACGCCGTTCCCGACGCTGTACTACCTGACCGGCCCGCGGGCCGTGGCGCTGTGCAGCCGGCTGGAGTCCGCCGGGCTGATGCGGGAGCAGTCGGCCCGCCTGGCGGCCGATCCGGAGTTGGCGGAGCGTTACCGGGCGGCGCACGACGACTACCTGGCGCGGCGCGAGGCCATCGGGCACGTCCCGGAGATCGCCGGCGTGTCGGCGGGTGGCATGCCGGGCCGGGTCAAGTGCCTGCACGTCCACCTCGGACACGCCCTGGCCGCCGGGCCCGGTGTCAACCCCTTCGGCGACGAGGTACTCGACCGGGCGGAGACGTGGTGGACCGGCGGCCCGTGTGTGGCACCGCCGGCCTGATGCTGGTTAGGCTCGCCGGATGGATGTCGTCGTCCGCCGGGCCCGGACCGCTGATGTACGCGCGATCCGGCGGCTGATCGACACCTACAGCCAGGACCGGCGCCTCCTCACCAAGGCGACTGTCACCCTGTACGAGCACGTCCAGGAGTTCTGGGTGGCCACCCGCGTCGCCGACGGCGAGGTGGTCGGCTGCGGCGCCCTGCACATCATGTGGGACGACCTCGCGGAGATCCGCACGGTGGCCGTCGACCCGGCGTGCCGGGGCCAGAAGATCGGCCACCGGATCGTCACCGAGCTGCTCGACGCGGCCCGCGACCTGGGCGTGCGGCGGGTCTTCGTGCTGACGTTCGAGACCCGGTTCTTCGCCTCGTTCGGCTTCGACGAGATCGACGGTGCGCCCGTGCCGCCCGCGGTGTACGCCCAACTGCTGGCCTCGTACGACGAGGGCGTGGCCGAGTTCCTGGACCTGGAACGGGTGAAGCCCAACACACTCGGCAACACCCGGATGCTGCTGCACCTCTCCGACGCCGACGGCGACTCGTAGGCTGGGCCGCGTGACTCGGGTAGCGGCGATCGACTGCGGGACCAACTCCATCCGGCTGCTGGTGGCCGACCTCCCTGCCGAGGGCGCCGCCGTGGACGTGGTGCGGCGGATGGAGATCGTCCGGCTGGGCCAGGGGGTGGACCGCACCGGCCGGCTGGCGCCCGAGGCGATCGAGCGCACCCGCGTCGCGCTGGCGGGTTACGCCGCGGAGATCGCCGAGCTCGGCGCGGAGCGGGTGCGGATGTGCGCCACGTCGGCGTCCCGGGACGCGGCCAACGCCGGCGACTTCACGGCGATGGTGCGCGCCACGCTCGGGGTGGACCCGGAGGTCGTCACCGGCGACGCCGAGGCGCGGCTGTCGTTCGCCGGCGCGGTGCTCGGCCTGCCCGCCGAGCCGCCGTACCTGGTGGTCGACATCGGTGGCGGCTCCACGGAGTTCGTGGTCGGCTCGGCCGCCGTCGACCGGGCGATCTCGGTCGACATCGGCTGCGTCCGGATGACCGAGCGGCACCTGCACGGCGACCCACCCACGCCGGCGCAGGTCGCGGCGGCGGAGGCGGACATCACGGCGGCGGTGGACCGCGCGCTGGAGGCGGTCGGTGGCCGGGCCGCCGCGACGCTCGTCGGGCTGGCCGGGTCGGTGACGACAGTCGCGGCGATCGCACTGGGCCTGCCCGGGTACGACGCCGCGCGGATCCACCACTCCCGGATCTCCCGCGACGACGTGGCGAAGGTGACCGCCGACCTGCTCGGCCGGTCGGCGGCCCAGCGGCTGGAGCTGCCGGTGATGCACCCCGGCCGGGCGGACGTCATCGGCGCCGGCGCCCTGGTGCTGCGCGTGATCATGGACCGTGCCGGGGCCGACGCGGTGGTCGCCAGCGAGCACGACATCCTCGACGGCATCGCGCTGAGCGTTGTCAACCGACCCTGACGCAAGGGACGGCCGCGCCGGTCGCGGTACGATCAGCAGGGTAGGACGAAACACGCCCAATGATGCCCACCCTCCCCACTACCGTGGTGGTCCGCCGGGTAGTATCGGAGGTGTGAAGGTCAGCGTGAGCCTCCCGGACGACGATGTGGCGTTCCTCGACTCGTACGCGCGGGCGCAGGGCTACCCCTCCCGCTCCGCGGCGTTGCACGAGGCCGTCCGGCTGCTGCGGACGGCGGGGTTGGGCGCGGCGTACGAGGATGCCTGGCGCGAATGGGGGGAGTCCGGCGACGCCGAGCTGTGGGAGGCCGTTGCCGGCGACGGCGTCGGCGCCTGATGCGACGCGGCGAGATCCGGCTCGTCAACCTCGATCCCGCCATGGGCGCCGAGGCGGACAAGCGGCGCCCCGCCGTCGTGGTCAGCAACGACGCGGCGAACGCGATCGCCGCCCGGCTCGGTCGAGGGGTCGTCGTCACCGTGGTGCCGGTCACCTCCAACACCCGGCGCGTGTATCCCTTCCAGGTGCTGCTTCCGGCCGCTGAAACCGGCCTGGATCGTGACTCCAAGGCGCAGGCCGAGCAGGTGCGCGCTGTCTCGGTGGAGCGGGTGGGGCCGCGACTGGGTCAGGTGCCCGCGGCGGTGCTGGGCCGGCTGGACGAGGCGATCCGGCTGCATCTGGGGCTGTGACCGGTCACTGCGTGCGGCGCAGGTCGGCGCGGGACTGCGCCTGCGGGGCCGCCTCGCCGTAGGGCCACCACCAGGCGTACGTCAGCCGCTCCGGCTGCGGGACGCCGATCACGATGCGCGCCCCGAGCGTGGGGTCGTGCGCCCGGAACACCCCCGGCTCCGCCTCGGCGAACCGCGCCATCCCGGGCAGCGTCAGGCAGGCGACGTGCAGTTCGAGCCGGCCATCCTCGCCGGCGAGCAGGACGGTGTGCTCGAGGTGCCGCAGCCCGTCGCGGTCGTTCGTCGCCTCGTAGTCCAGCGTGACGGCCCGGCCGCGCACCACCGGGGTGACCCGCATCCGGGCCAGGAAGGGCCCGCCGTCCGGCCCGTCACCCGGGCCGCGGTACAGGCCGGGGGCGGCGGCGAGGAGGGCGAGCAGGTCGGCGTCGGGGCGCGGCAGCACGGGCTCACGCTAACCGGGCGGCGCAACTATGCCGGTGTTGACGCTATTGCGGATAGCGCAATACTATCCAGCGCGTGGATGCGACCCAACTTCTCAAAGGCGTGCTGGACCTCGCCGTCCTGGCGGTGCTTCGGCACGACGACGGCTACGGCTACGACATCCTGCGCCGGCTGCGGGCCGCCGGCCTGGAGGAGGTCGGCGACGCCTCCGTCTACGGCACGCTGCGGCGGCTCTTCCAGGCGGGCTACCTCAACACCTACGTGGTGCCCAGCGAGGAGGGCCCGCACCGCAAGTACTACGGGCTGAACGCGGCCGGCCGGGAGCAACTCCAGCGCTCCGGCAAGACCTGGCAGTCGTTCGCCTCGACGATGGACAGGCTGCTCGACGACCGGGGGGTGCACCAGTGAGCGCAGAGCGAGGGCAGCCCATGCCAGCGGTGGCCCCAGAGGTCGCCGCGTACCTGGCGGAGGTGCGGACCGCGCTCGCCGACCTGCCGCCGCAGGCCCGGGACGAGTTGCTGGAGGACCTGCCCGAGCACCTCGCCGAGGTGGCCGCCGAGGGCGGCGGCTCCCTGGTGGAGCGGCTCGGCCCGCCGGCCGCGTACGCGGCCGAGCTGCGGCAGACCGCCGGCCTGGGGGGCGTGTCGGCACCGGCGACCGAGACGACGCGGGAGCGCATGGCCGCCGTCTCGGTCGAGGCCCGCCGGCGACTGCGGCAGGCCGACGTCAAGGTCGGCCCGATGCTGGGGTACGCCACCGCGAGCGACTTCCTCCGGCTGCTCGTGCCGGCGTGGTGGGTGCTGCGCGGATACCTGGCCGCCATGCTCTTCGCGTACCTCCTCGACAACTCCGGCCAGCGGCTGGGGCTGCTGCCGAGGCTCGGCGGCAGCGGCCTGGTGGCGCTGCTGGTGCTCGCCGCATTCGTGCTGGGCTCGATCTGGCTGGGCCGGCGTCAGTCGCGGCTCCGCCAGTGGCCCCGCCGCGGTGTCGCCACCGGCACGGCGCTGGTGGTCCTCTTCGCGGTGGTCGGGTTCGTCAACGCGGACAGCGTCACGCGCTGGCAGGGCGACCTCTCGCCGGACGACATCGCACCGGTGTACGAGAATCCGGCCCCGCCGTTCGACGACATCTTCGTGTACGACGAACAGGGTCGGCTGCTGAAGAACGTGCGCCTGTTCGACCAGGATGGGCGGCCGATCAGCGTCGGCAGCGAATTCTGCGCGGACGGCTCGCCGGTGGGCACCGGCGGCACGCCGGCCGTGGGGCCCGACGGCACCCTGCAGGGCCCGCGCAACGCCTATCCGCGGTGCCCGGGCCAGGCCCCGTACACCTTCGGGGGCTCGCCCGGACCGGCCGGGGCCACCCCGTCGGCCGGGCCGCCCGCCACGCCCACGCCCTCGCCGCCCTCGCCCTCGCCCACACCGTCCTGACGGTTCGTCGGGGCAGCGGAACGGCGGGCGGCACCGGTACGGTGTCGCCCGCCGCGTTTCTGCCGACCGCGGTTCTCCATTGAGAGGACATTGGACGTGACATACCCACCGACCCAGCCCAGCTACGGGCCGCCTGCGCAGGGCCCGCCGCAGCAGGGCCCGGGCCAGTACGGGGGGCCGCCGCAGGGCCCGGGCCAGTACGGCGGGCCGCCGCAGGGCCAAGGTCAGTACGGCCCGCCGCCGCAGGGTCAAGGTCAGTACGGCGGGCAGCACGCCGCCCCGCCGCCCGAGGCGCCGCCGAAGCGCACCGCCGGCATCGGCAAGCGGATCCTGCGGTCCGTGCTCGGCCTGGTCGTGGTCTTCGGCGCGCTGTTCGCGTACAAGCAGTTCACCGGGGCGCCGGAGACGGCCTCCGTCGGTGACTGCATGGTCGGCCAGAGCGCCGACGCGCTCAAGACGGCGAAGTGCGACGACGCGGCGGCCGCCTGGAAGGTGGTCGGCCGGCTGAGCGACAAGACCGAGGCGGAGTTCGACTCCAACGAGGAGATCTGCAAGGCGTACCCGACCGCGGAGACGTGGTACTGGGAGGGCGACAAGGGCGGCAAGGGTTACGTGCTGTGCCTGGAGCCGATCAAGAAGTAGCCCGGCTGGCGGCGGGCGTGCACCCCGGGCGAATACGGGATGTACGCCACGCCGCCCCCGCCTTTCCGGGGCGTGTCGGGCCGTGATTGGCTACCCGCACGCGACGCCACTGTGCGACCAGCCAACGATGACTGACCGACAGGAGGACGCCCCATGGGTGAGACGGTGAGCTACCGCAGCAATGGTGGGACCAGCGAGGGTTATCTGGCCTTGCCCGCCGCGGGTACCGGGCCCGCCGTCATCGTCATCCAGGAATGGTGGGGCCTCGTCCCGCACATCACCGCGTTGGCGGACAGGTTCGCGGCCGCGGGCTTCGTCGCGCTGGCCCCCGACCTCTACCGCGGGGCGCAGACCACCGAGCCCGACGAGGCCGGCAAGCTGATGATGGGCCTCGCGATGGACCAGGCCGCCAAGGACATCGCCGGCGCCGCCGAGTTCCTGGCGGAGCGGCCGGAGGTCACCGGCAGGGTCGGCACGGCCGGCTTCTGCATGGGCGGCAGCCTGGCCCTGTGGTCCGGCACGCTGTCCGAGCGCATCGTGGCGACGGTCGGGTTCTACCCGGCGGTCCCGTGGGAGCGGATGAGCCCGGAGTGGTCGAGCTACTCGGGCAAGGCGGCGATGCTGCACTGCTCGGAGGGCGACGGCACGTCGGCCGCCCCCGGCATCCAGACCGCCCGGAAGGCGGTCGAGGCGGCCGGCGGCGAGTGCGTCGTGTACGACTACCCGGGCACGCAGCACGCCTTCTTCAACGACGACCGGCCGGAGGTCTACGACGCCGCCGCGTCCGCCAGCGCGTGGGCGCGCAGCATCGAGTTCTTCCGCTCCCGCCTCGGATGATCCACCGGCGCGAGCCCATCTCCGCGCGGACACCCGCGGAGGTGGCCGCCCGCGCCGCCCGCGTGACCGATTTGCCCGCCCTCGACGCTGCCGTCGGCGGTTGCTTCGCCTGCCCCCGCCTCGTCGCCTGGCGCGAGGAGGTGGCGGCGGCGAAGCGGGCCGCCTTCCGGGACGAGGATTACTGGGGCCGGCCGGTCGCCGGCTTCGGCCCGGCGGATGCGCGGATCGGCATCCTGGGTCTGGCGCCCGCCGCGCACGGCGGCAACCGCACCGGCCGCGTCTTCACCGGCGACCGCTCCGGCGACGTGCTCTACGCCGCGCTGTACCGGGCCGGGCTGACGAACCAGCCCACGTCGGTGACCGCCGACGACGGGCTCGCGGTCCGGCATACGCGGATCTTCGCGGCCGTCCGGTGCGCGCCCCCGGACAACAAGCCCACGCCGGGTGAACGGGACGCCTGCGCGCCGTGGCTGCGCCGCGAGGTGGAGCTGGTCCGGCCCACGCTGCGCGTCGTGGTGGCGCTGGGCGGGTTCGCCTGGGCGGCGTGGTGGCCTACGCTGGCCGCCGTGTACGGACAGCGCCCACCCAGCCCCCGGCCGGCGTTCGGGCACGGCGCGCGGTGGGCCGGCCCGGCCGGACCCGTGCTGCTCGGCTGTTACCACGTCAGCCAGCAGAACACCTTCACCGGGCGGCTCACACCGGCCATGCTGGACGACATCCTGGCCGAGGCGAAGCGCACGGCCGGGCTGCCGACAGAGAAGATTTCGCGGGTCTGATCGATGGATGTCCACGCGCTGCGCCGGTGGTGGCCGCTGGCCGTCGTCGCCGCGCTGCTCGCCGCGGCGACCGTGGCGGCCGCCCACTCCGCCCCGCAGCTCGACAGGGTGCCCCGCGCCGAGGTGACAGGGCAACAGCCGGAGACGGCCCACCGGGGGGAGCAGCGCCGGGACGGCGAGGGGACCCCGGAGGCGCAGCTCGTCGAGGAGGGCGGCGCCCTCCTGGGTTGGCTGGCCACGGCCACGCGCACCGCCTGCGCCGGCGCTTCCGTGCTGGCCCTGCTCCTCGGCCTCGTGGTGCTCGGCCGGGACATGCTGCGGCGTCGCCGCCGGCCGGCCGCGCCCGGGCCGCCGGCGGCGCCGGACACCGCCCTGGTGGTAGCCGCCCTGGACGCGGGCCTGGAGGATCTGTCCGACGACGACGGCGACCCGCGCCGGGCCGTCATCGCCTGCTGGCTGCGCCTGGAGGAGGCCGCCGAGGCGGCGGGCATGCCCCGGCACCTGGACGACACGTCCACCGCGCTGGTCAGCCGGCTCCTCGGGGCGGGCGGGGTGGTCAGCGCGGGTGTGCTGGCCGACTTCGCGGAGGTGTACCGGGTGGCCCGGTACGCCACGCACACCGTGGACGAGGGCATGCGGGAGCGGGCCCGGTCGGCCCTGCACCGGCTGCGCGCCGAGCTGACCGCGCCGGCGGCCGCGCCGTGATCGACCGGACGGCCAGCATCTACGACCTCCTCGGGTACGAGGAGGAGGCCGGCTCGGCCGAGGGCCGGCGCGGCCGGCTCCGGGCGTACCTGAAGGCGCTGCTGCTCACCGCCGCGACCACGGTCACCGTGGTCTTCGTGCTGCGGCTCGCCGACATCGTGATCTCACCGGTGCTGGTGGCCGCCGGCACGCTGGCCCTGATCGGGCTGCGCGCCGCGGTGCGCCGGGTCAGCCCGCCGCGCCGCGCGAGCCGGTCCGCTCGGGCGGTCGGCTCCGACCACCTCGACGGGTCGTACCGCTGGCCGGAGCCGGACACGTTGCGGCGGGCCGTGCTGCGCTGGGAGCACCGCCTGACCCGCCACCTCGACGCACCGGGTACGGTCAGTCCGCTCGAGCCGGCCCTGCGCGAGGTGGCCGACGAGCGGCTCCGCCAGCGCCACGGCGTGACCCTCGACGGTGACCCGGCGCGGGCCCGCGAGTTGCTCGGCGAGCCGCTGTGGGCGGTCCTCACCGGCGGGCGGCGGCGCGCGGGGGTCAGGGAGCTGACCGCGGCGCTGGCCAGGCTCGAGGAGCTGGAAGAAGGGGAGGCGCGGACGTGAGAGGTGAGACAGCCGTGGACGAGCCGGCGACCGGGCCGATCTCGGCGTACGAGGTGGGCCGCCTCGCCCGGACCGTGCTCGACGCGGTCGGCACGGTGGTGGTCGGCAAACGCGACGCGCTCGAGCTCGTGCTGGCCGGCATCCTCGCCGGCGGGCACGTGCTGCTGGAGGACCTGCCGGGCCTGGGCAAGACCCTCACCGCCCGGTCCTTCGCCGCCGCTCTCGGGCTGGATTTCCGCCGCCTGCAGTTCACGCCGGACCTGCTGCCCGCCGACGTCACCGGCTCCTACCTGTACGACCAGCGGGCGCACGACTTCTCGTTCCGCGCCGGGCCCGTGTTCACCAACCTGCTGCTCGCCGACGAGATCAACCGTACGCCGCCGAAGACCCAGGCCGCGCTGCTGGAGGCCATGCAGGAGAAGCAGGTGTCCGTCGAGGGCATCACGTACCGGCTGGATGCGCCGTTCCACGTCCTGGCGACCGCGAACCCAATCGAGTACGAGGGCACGTACCCGCTCCCGGAGGCGCAGCTCGACCGGTTCCTGCTGCGGGTGTCGTTCGGCTACCCCGACGCGGACGAGGAGTGGGAGGTGCTGCGCCGGCGGATGGGCCGGCGCCGGGAGGAGTCCGACCTGGCCCCGGTGATCGACGCCCGGACGCTGCTGGCGTTGCAGGCGGCGCTGGAGACCGTCGCCGTGGAGGACTCGATCGGCCGCTACATCGTCAGCCTGACCGCGGCGACCCGGCAACACGCCTCCGTGCTGGTCGGTGCCTCCCCGCGCGGTTCGCTCGCGCTGCTGCTGCTGGCCCGCGCCCGGGCGGCGATGGCCGGCCGGGATTTCGTCGTCCCGGAGGACGTCCAGTCCGTGGCCGTGCCGGCGCTGGCGCACCGGATCACGTTGCGCCCGGAGATGTGGCTGCGCCGGGTCGACCCGAGCTTCGTCGTCGCGGAGGTGCTGACGCAGACCCCCGCGCCGGCCAGCGGCGCGCTGCCCACGTATGCGGCCTGACGTCGTCCTCCGAGCGGCCGTCCCGGGCCCGGCCGCCGAGCCCGTGCCGCCGGTTGAGCCGGTGTGGGCGCCCAGCCGCGCGCTGGGCCGCGCCGTGCTGCTCGCCGGCCTGTTCGTGCTGGCCGGGGTCCTGCTGGGCCGGGTGGATCTGGTGGTGCTCGGCGCCCCGTTCGCCCTGGGCACCGCGGTCGCGCTGCACCGCCGGCCGCGGGGCGGGCCGGGGGTCCACCTGGTCGCCGACGACACCGGTCTCGCCGAGAGCGGCTCGGTGACCGCGACGCTGGCCGTCGACAACCGCGACGACGCCGACTACGACCTCGTCGTCACCAGGACCCGGGTGTCGCCGTGGCTGCGCCTGGCCCACGCCGACCGGCCGCGGGCCGCCGCGGCGCGCCGCGGGGACAGCGAGGACGTGGTCACGCTGACCGGCGAGGCGATCCGGTGGGGCCTGCAC
>DASQDS010000150.1:0-2419 GCA_035634075.1 Pilimelia sp.
AGAGCAACACACCTGAGTTCGGGTTCCCCTGCTACACCGACAACGCGCTGGTCGGTCCGGCCCGCTGCCCGTGGGACCCCACCCGGCTGGCCGGCGGCTCCAGCGGGGGAGCCGCGGTCGCGGTGGCCGCGGGGATGCTGCCCGTCGCGCAGGGCAGTGACGGCGGCGGGTCCATCCGCATCCCGGCGAGCATCAACGGGCTGGTCGGCCTCAAGCCCAGCCGCGGCCGGGTGAGCAACGCCCCGCTGGGCGGGGACGTCACCGGGCTGGGGATCAACGGCCCGCTCGCCCGCACCGTCCGCGACGCCGCGGCGCTGCTCGACGTGATGGCCGGGCCGGTGACCGGCGACCCGGCCTGGGCGCCCCCGCTGCCGCCAGGGGAGACCTTCCTCGGCGCGGCCGACCGTCCGCCGGGCCGGCTGCGGATCGGCCGGTACCTGGAGTCGCCCATGCCCGACGCCGGGCTGGAACCGGCGGTGCAGGCGGCCTTCGACGACGCCTCCCGGCTGCTCGAGGAGCTGGGCCACGAGGTCGAGGACACCCCGCCCGGGCTGCTCGGCCCCGACGTGCTCCCCGCCTTCGAGCGGGTGTGGACACTGTCGGGGACCCTGCTGCCGGTGCCGCAGGCGCGGGTCGGTGAGCTGCGGCCGCTCACCCGGGAGCTGCGCGCCCGCGGTCTGGCGCTCTCGGCGCGGGCGGCCATGGAGGCGCTCACGGCGCTGCGGCTGTTCGCGCGCCGGTTCCTCACCGCCACCGCCGGCTACGACGTGCTGCTGGCGCCGGTCACCACGATGACGCCGCGGCCGCTGGGCTGGTTCGACGCCGACGGGGACGGCGCGGCGGACTTCGAGCGGCAGAAGCGCTACGCCGCCTTCACCGCGGTCTTCAACGTGACCGGCCAGCCGGCGGTCAGCGTCCCGCTGTCCTGGACCCCCGACGGGCTGCCGGTCGGGACGATGCTGGTCGGGCGCCCGGCCGACGAGGTCACGCTGGTCGCGCTGGCCGCCCAGCTGGAGGCCGCGCGGCCGTGGGCGCACCGCCACCCGCCGTCCTGGGACTGATCAGGAAGCCGCGGGCGGCTGCCGGTAGGTTGAGCGGCGTGACCGTCGTCGAGACCCTCCTCGTCTACGCGGTGGCCCCGCTGGCCGTGGTGGCCCTCCTGGCCCTGCTCACCCTCGTCCCCGGGCGGCGCAAGAAGGTGCGCTACAAGCCCGGCCAACCGTGGGAGTACGAGCCGGTCTGGTACGAGCCGCACCCGGCGGGTGGTGGCGGGCACGGCCCCACCGACGCGCCCGGCCCGGCCGCCGTCCCCGGCGACGGCACCACGGCGCTGGGCTCCTCGCTGTACCCCGAGCAGCACGGCGAGCGCGACACCGGCCGGCCCGGCGCGCCGACGGCGCCGCACGTCGCTGCTGACGGTGCCCGCGGCGCCCGCGGTTCCCACGCCCTGACCGCCGGGCCCTCGGCCGCAGCGGCCGCCCGCCCCTTCGGCGGCGCCCGCGGGACGTGGTGAGCGGCGTGGCCGTCCGCCGTCCCGCCCCCGAGACCCCTGCGAGCCCCCACGGAGGCCGGAGATGACCCGCGTTCTCGATGCGACGTCGCACGACACGGCGACGTCCGCCGGCACGATGCCCACGCGCGCCGACGAGTCCGAGGCCCCGGACTCGATCTTCACCTACCAGGAGCTGCTGCGCCTGGACGAGGCGCTGACCATGTCCTCCCGGGAGACCGGGCTGCGCTTCACCCTCTACATCGGTGACCTCGGCGCGCAGACCCGCGCCCGCGCCGAGGAGCTCTTCGAGTCCTCCGCGCACTCCTGGCACGACCTGCCCGAGTCGGTGCTGATCGCCGTCTCACCCGGTCAGCGGGTCGTCGAGGTCGTCACCGGCGCCGCGGCGGCGCGCCGGCTCCCCGACCGGGCCTGCGCGCTGGCCGTGCTGTCGATGACCAACGCGTTCGCCTCCGGCGACCTGGTCGGCGGCATCGTCAACGGCCTGCGCCAGCTGTCGGACCAGGCCGGCCACCCCCGGGGCCTGCGCACCCATTGAGGACCCCGTCCTGCCCACCCTTGGCAAGCTCGGGGCGGGGCCCGGGACGGGCCACACCGTTGAACGCGAGAGGCCCAGGACCCGCCGGGTCCTGGGCCTCTCACGTTCAAAGCATCAGTCACTCTCGGCGGCGTCCCGCTCCCGGGCGCGCAGGGACCGGGCGATCCCGTCGCGGCCCTCGGCGACCAGCCGGCGCAGCGGCGCCGGGTGGTCCTCCCCGGCCAGCCACGCGTCGGCGGCCTGGACCGTGCGCAGCTCGACCACCGGCGGGAACAGGTACTGCACCGCGTTCTTGGCGACCTCGCCGGGACGGCGGTCCCACAGCGGGCGGATGTCGGCGAAGTACCGCTCGACGTAGCCGGCCGTGAGCG
>DASQDS010000151.1:0-2716 GCA_035634075.1 Pilimelia sp.
GGCGGTCAGGCCACCGGACGTCACCCCGGGTGCCGCGCCGAACGCCGGCCCGCCCGGCGGGTACCGGGCGGAATCCCCGGCCGACGAGGAAGCGCCGGTGGTGCGTACCCGCCGTGGCCGGCGTAGCGCCAACCGCGCCGCCGCACAGGACGACCATCTCGACGCGTCGCCGTCCGCCTGGTTGGCCGAACCGGACGACGGCTGGGCCGAGCCGGAGTACGACGATCCGCCGCCCCGGCGGGGCCGCGTCGACGACGGTCATGCCGATCAGGACGCCGCCGTACCGCACGACCACTACGAGCACGACGCGTACGCGGCACCGGATCCGAGCCGGTACGCCGCGGCGGAACCGGATGCGTACCCCGCCGAGCCGGACCTGTACGGGTCCGGGGAGCACGACGCGTACGGGGCTGCCGAGCCCGACGGGTCCGGCGCCGGACCCGTCGGTGGCCGGTACGGGCGGCACCCGCAGGCCGCCTCCCGCGGCCGGCACGGACCCCCGCCGGAGCACGGCCACCCGGGCGCCGACGAGCACCCTGGTTGGTGACTACTTGTCGATGTCGCCGACGACGAAGAACATCGAGCCCAGGATGGCGATCAGGTCGGGCACCAGGCACCCCGGGATGAGCGTCGACAACGCCTGCACGTTCGCGTAGGAGGCGGTGCGCAGCTTCATCCGCCAGGGGGTCTTCTCACCTCGCGACACCAGGTAGTAGCCGTTGATGCCGAGCGGGTTCTCGGTCCAGGCGTACGTGTGCCCCTCCGGCGCCTTGACCACCTTCGGCAGCCGCACGTTGACCGGCCCCCCGATGGTGTCCACCCGGTTCAGGCACTGCTCCGCCAGATCCAGCGACACGTACACCTGGTCGAGCAGGACCTCGAAGCGGGCGTGGCAGTCGCCGGTCGTCCGCGTCACCACCGGCACGTCGAGCTGGTCGTAGGCCAGGTAGGGCTCGTCGCGGCGCAGGTCCAGGTCGAGGCCGCTGGCCCGGGCGACCGGCCCGGAGGCCCCGTACGCGGCGGCCTGCTCGGCGGTGAGCACCCCGACCCCGACGGTGCGGGCCAGGAAGATGTCGTTGCGCCGGATCAGGTTGTCCAGGTCGGGCAGCCGCTTGCGGACCAGCGCGATGGCCCCTCGGGCGCGCCGCGTCCAGCCTGCCGGCATCTCCTCCTTGAGCCCGCCGACCCGGTTGAACATGTAATGGATGCGCCCGCCGGACGCCTCCTCCATGACGGCCTGCAGCGTCTCCCGCTCGCGGAACGCGTAGAAGATCGGGGTGATCGCCCCGATCTCCAGCGGATAGGAGCCGAGGAACATCAGGTGGTTGAGCACCCGGTTGAGCTCGGCGAGCGCCATTCGCAGCCACACCGCGCGCTCCGGGACCTCGATGCCCATCAGCCGTTCCACCGCGAGCACCACGCCGAGCTCGTTGGCGAACGCGGACAGCCAGTCGTGCCGGTTCGACAGCACGATGATCTGCCGGTAGTCGCGCACCTCGAAGAGCTTCTCGGCGCCTCGGTGCATGTAACCGACGATGGGTTCGCAGGCGACGACCCGCTCGCCGTCGAGGGTCAGCTTGAGCCGGAGCACGCCGTGCGTGGACGGGTGCTGCGGGCCGATGTTGAGCACCATGTCGGCGGTGTCCAGGCCGGCGCCGGTCCCGACGGTCATCTCTCGCAGGTCGCTCACCACCGCATCCTATTCGGATAGCGGGGTGGCCAGGTGCCGGCGTAGGCCGTGCTGGGGGCGCCCGACGCCGCCTCGAACGGCGGCGACATGGTGATCCCGATGCCATGCAGCAGCCACCAGTGACCGCCGAGGCCCGCCGGGTCGGTCAGCTCGGCGGCGGCGGACGCGTCGGCCAGTGCCCGCACGTAGCCCGCCGGGTCCGAACCGGCCAGCCCGATGGGTGGCCGGGCGCCGTCGACCCCGAGCGCCCGCAGCGCCGCACGCTGACCGATCAGGGTGTACGGCGTCGCGGCCGCCGCGGCCGCCGCGTCCATCGCCACGTGGGCGGTGACGTCGCAGCGGCCGTCGGGCACCGGTGGCACCTGCCGCCCGTCGCGGTATCCGGTCAGCGTGCCCAGAGCGGGGCGCTCGCCGCGCACATGGCCGTAGTCCACGGCGAGGGCGCAGCCGCGGGCCACCGCGGCCACCGCGTCGGCCCAGGCGACGTCGCGCGGCCACCCGATCTCCGCCCGGGTGCCGGGCGGCGCGCCGTCCAGCGGCCACCACCGGGCCAGCCAGAAGGCGTCGGCCGCATCGACCGGGCGGCCCTGGGACTCCTCGCCGGTGGCCGGGTCGACCAGCACCCGGTGGGCACGGCCGTCCGCGCCTACCTGGGCCACGTCCAGCGGTACGTCGTCCAGCCACTCGGTGGCCAGCAGCAGCCCGACCATCTTCTGCGGCACCCGGTCGGACCACCCGATGTCGGCGGGCAACTCGGCGGGTCGCCCGGCCACCTCCACCGCGGTGAACCGCAGCCGCCCGGCCAGCGGGGCGCAATGGGCGGCGGGCTGTCCGGCGCCGGGTCCGGTCGCCCGGGCCGCGGCGGCCACGGCGGTCAGCAACTCGCCGCGGCCCGCGCCGACGTCCACCACGTCGAGCCGGGGGGGATGATCGAGGGCCGCGTCGATCATCTCGATCAGCCGTAGCAGGGCGCCGGCGAACAGCGGCGACGCGTGCACGCTGGTCCGGAAGTGAGCGCCCGGGCCC
>DASQDS010000152.1:0-2772 GCA_035634075.1 Pilimelia sp.
GTGAGCACCGCGGCGACCTCCGGCGGAAACCGACCCGGCTGCGGATCCGGGCCGCCCGCCGGCCGCCACTCCTCCACGTAGGCGAGGTGCGGCCACTCCAGGAGTCCGAAGTAGACGAGCGCGTTGATGCACGACTCGCACGGCCGGACCGGCTGCCCGCCCACCGGATCGCCGGGCTCGCGGACCCGGAACACCTCGATCGCGGCCCCGGCCACCAGCCGGCGCACATCGTCGGGCGCCATCGGCGGGGCTCCGCCGCCGCCCCGCCCTGCCTCCTCGGCCCGCCGGGCGTCCTCGGCGTGCAGGAGGTCGGACAGCGCGACCAGCTCCGCGTGGCGGTCGCCGCCGCGCACCAGGTGCCCGGGCGGCAGGTCGTCGAGGTAGTCCTGCACCAGCGGGTGGTGGCGCAGCTCCTGGTCGCCTTTCGCGCCGCGCCCGATGACCTGCCGGTCCGCCAGCGTGATGTGCGCTGCCGCCGCCGGGGTCGGCCGCCGCCGGGCGTTGCGGCGCAGCTCGACCGCCGGGTCAGCCGTGCGGACGGGCGTCACGATGGACTCCCGGCGCTGCCGGTACATCTGCTGGACGACCGTCGGGGGCAGCCCGGGCCAGCTCGAGACGCGGCCGGTCTCCCTGTCGATGACCGTCCGGGTGCCCTCACCGGGCACCGGCAGCGCGGCCGCCGCCTCGCTCGTCCAGACGACGTAGCCCAGGTCGAACTCCGCCACCATCGGGGCGCATTCGTAGCCCCGGCGCAGGGACTCGCGGTGCGCCCACTGGGCGGCAATCTGCTCCGCCTCCCGACGGTCGATCATGGCGGTCCCCTCCGTGCCCCTGGCCGTACCGGTGCCGAACCTACCGGACACCATCTGTCCGCGGGGACCGGTATGGTCTGCCGGGACTGACGGTTGTTGGGCCGGCTGGCGGTCCTGTGGGGGCTTGACCGTCCCCGCGGGTTTGTCAGTCCTTGGGGGGAGGGCGACCGGTGGCGCACACCGCTGATCGGGATGCCAACCGTGCGCTGCGGGCACGCTTCGGCGAGGTGTTCGGCCAGTACGAGCGGTTGCGTTCCGGCATGGACGAGCTGCAGCGCCGGCTGGCGGAGCTGCAGGTCACGGCCGAGTCGCCGGACGGGCAGGTGCGGGCCACGGTCGGGCCCCGCGGGCAGCTCACCAAGCTGGTACTGGACCGGGCGGTCTACCGTGACGGAGACCCGGACGTCCTCGCTCGCAAGATCACCAAGACGGTGCAGGACGCGGCGGGCCGCGCCGCCGACGAGGTGCAGGAGCTGATGGCCGGTTACCTGCCGCCCGGCTCCGCGGCGGTGGATTTCCTCAAGGACAACAACTTCGGCACCCTGATGCGGCGGCAGGACGCGGTGATGCGCGAGGAGGCGGCACGCGATGAGTGACGGCCAGCTGTACCTGGACCCGCAGCGCGCCATGCAGGGTGCCCGCGACATGGCCAGTGCCGGGCAGAGCCTGAAGTCGCTGCGCGACTCGGCCGGCGCGCAGATTACGTCCGCCAGCGCCAAGCCGCCGTGGGGCAAGGACGACATCGGCGCGGCGTTCGAGAAGGAATACCGCAAGATCGAGCAGCAGACCCTCACCTCGTGGGAGGGCCTCGCGCGGTACATCACCGGCCTCGGCTTCACCGTGGCGCAGACCGTGAACAACAACGTGCAGGCGGACGTCCAGTCGAGCACCCGCGTGCGCGGCGCATGGAAAGCCGTCTGAGGCCGCCGTGGTCGCACTCCCGAGCCCCATCCCGCATCCGCTCGACTTCTGCCCGTGGGACCTGCCCGGCTGGGCGTACGAGGCCCTGGAATGGGTGGTCGGCTTCGACTGGCCGGAGGGCAACGAGAAGGAGACCTGGGCCGTCGCCGACCACTGGTACGCGGCCGCCCAGGATCTGATCGGCCCGCGTGACGACGCGTTCGAGGCGGCGGGCGTGATCACGGAGGGCTACGGCGGGGTCGGGGGCACCGCCGAGGCCTTCGCCGCCAACTGGCGCAAGGTGTCGCAGGGCGACGACGCCCCGCTCGTGGCGCTGCTCAACCTCACCAACGAAATCGGCAAGATGGTCGAGGAGACCGGCTGCGACATCGAGGGCGCCAAGATCGAGGCGTGGATCGAGCTCACCCTCTTCGTCATCGAGCTGATCGCGCTCGCCGTCACGGTGGCCCTGACGCTCGGTGCCGCGTCACCGGCCGCCGGCGGGATCATCGCCGCCACCCGGATCGCCATCCAACAGATCTTCAAGCGGCTCGTCGCCCAGCTCAGCAAGAAGGCCATCAAGAAGAGCCTCAAGGAGGCCAGCGAGCGGGCGGCGAAGCAGCTGACCAGCAAGGCCGGCTGGAAGAAGCTGGGCAAGGAGGCCCTCGACGAGGGTTGGGACGAGGCCCGTGAGGAACTCGCCATCAACTTCGGCATCCAGGCGTACCAGACCAGCACCGGCCGGGCGGACGGCATCGACGGGATGGACCTGCTCAAGTCCGGCGCGGTCGGGTTCGCCGGCGGCGCGGCGGCGAGCGGCGCGTCGATCGGCAAGGGCGGGAACAGCGGCGGCTTCGACAACATGTTCCGGGGCGCGGGCGGTGAGGTCCTCGGCGAGATCGGCGGCAGCGTCGCCAGTGGCCAGGGCATGCCCGACCTGGAGAGCATGGGCAAGGGCGCCACCTCCGGGGCCGCCGGGTCGCTCGTCGGCAGCGGCCAGCAGTCCGCGTCCAACGCGATGAACAACCTGGCCGCCCTGGGCGGGTTGCCGGCCGCGCCG
>DASQDS010000153.1:0-14585 GCA_035634075.1 Pilimelia sp.
CCCTCGTAGATGATGCCGACCACGCCGAACGGCACCCGGATCTGCCGGATCTCCAGGCCGTTGGCCAGGGTCGAGCCGCGTACCACCTCACCGACCGGGTCCGGCAGGGCGGCCATCTGCCGCAGCCCGTCGGCCATCGCGGACACCCGCTCCGGCGTCAGTGCCAGCCGGTCGATCATGGCCGCGCTCTGGCCGGCCTCCGCGGCCGCCGTCACGTCCACGTCGTTGGCGGCCACGATGTCGCCGGCGCGTTCCTCGAGGCGGTCGGCCATCAGCAGCAGCGCCGCGTCCTTGGCCGCCCGGGTGGCGGTGCCCAGCTCGATCGCGGCCACCCGCGCCCGGCCGGCCTGTTCGACAACACTCATGATGTGCCTTCCTTCTGCCTGTGCTCGCCTCGCCACACCCCGGCTCCGGCCGCGCCCAGACCCAGCTCCTGACGAGGTCACAACAGCACCAGGTCGTCGCGGTGGACGACCTCACGTTCGTATGCCGGGCCCAGCGCCGCGGCCAGCTCCACCGTCGACCGACCCAGCAACGCCGGCAGCTCCACGGCGTCGTAGTTCACCAGACCGCGGGCCACGGGGGCACCGGCGGCGTCGACCAGGTCCACCGCGTCGCCCGCCGCGAACGACCCGTCCACGGCGGTGATCCCGGCGGGCAGCAGCGACTTGCGCCGGGCCACCACCGCCTGCACCGCGCCCGGGTCCAGGTGCAGCCGGCCGCGCGGCGCGGTGGCGTGCGCCAGCCAGAACAGTCGCGCGGTGGGGCGCCGGCCCGCTGGCCGAAACAGCGTGCCAACCTCGTCGCCGGCGAGCGCCGCACCGGCCAGCGGGGCGGCGGTCAGCACCACCGGGATGCCGAAACCGGTGGCGATCCGGGCCGCCTCCACCTTCGTCACCATGCCGCCCGTGCCGACCCCGGCCCGGCCGGCGCGGCCGACCGTGACGCCGGCCAGGTCCGGCTCGCCGCGCACCTCGGTGATCCGCCGGGCGCCCGGCCGGGTGGGGTCGCCGGTGTAGAGGGCGTCGACGTCGGAGAGCAGCACCAGCAGGTCGGCGTGGACCAGCGCGGCCACCAGTGCGGCCAGCCGGTCGTTGTCGCCGAACCGGATCTCGTCGGTGGCTACGGTGTCGTTCTCGTTCACGATGGGCACGGCGCGCAGGTCGAGCAGCTTGCGCAGGGTCCGGTACGCGTTGCGGTAGTGCGCCCGCCGGGTCACGTCGTCGACGGTGAGCAGCACCTGCCCCACGGTCAGCCCGTGCCGGGCGAAGCCCGCCGCGTACCGGCCGATCAGCAGCCCCTGCCCGACGCTGGCCGCGGCCTGCTGGGTGGCCAGGTCGCGCGGGCGCCGGGGGAGGCCGAGCGGGGCGAGCCCGGCGGCGATGGCGCCGGAGGAGACGAGCACCACCTCGCGGCCGGCGGTAGCCAGGCCGGCGAGCGCGTCGACCAGCGGGTCGAGGCGGCCGGCGTCCAGGCCGCCGGCGGCCGTGGTCAGGGACGACGAGCCGACCTTGACGACGATCCGTCGAGCCTGGGTCACCGCGTCGCGCACCCGCCCATTCTGCGCGGTCGGGCGTTGGCGACCCGCCGTAGATCCCATATCGTGGCGATCCGTGACCCCCCAGGAGTACGTCGAGGCGGTGCTCACGCTGGTGGAGCGCATCCCGCCGGGCCGCGTGATGTCGTACGGCGCGATCGCGGACTGCCTCGCGGAGGAGTCCGGGCGGGCCTCCGCCCGGCAGGTCGGCACGATCATGGCCCGGCACGGTGGCGGTGTCCCGTGGCACCGGGTGGTGGCCTCGAACGGCCGCCTCCCGCCCGGCCACGAGGCGCGCGCGCGGGCGCTGTTGACCGCCGAGGGCGTCACCTTCCGTGCCGACCGCGTCCGGATGCCCGCGCACGCCTGGTGGCCGGTCTGACCCCGGGCGGCGGTGGCGGTCGGTTCAGAGCAGCAGGCCCACCCCGCCGCGGCGGGGGTCGCCGGCGGCGCCGGCGAGGCCGACCGCGCTGACGCCGCCGAAGTAGTGGTTCAGCTCATCCCAGCGGTTCACCGTGTAACCGGCGTCGGCCAGCGCAGCCAGCTCGTCCTCCGGGTAACCCAGCTCCGCGTGCACGGTGTCGTCGACCACGTGGAAGCGCGACCGCGCCACCGCTGCCGGCATGTCCAGGCCATCGATGAGGACGCCCAGGAGCGTGTCCAGCAGCGCGGTGCGGATCCGGGAGGCGCCCGCCGAGCCGGCCGCCACGACGAGATGGCCGTCGCCGTCCACCACCACGACCGGGCACATCATCGACGACATCCGGCGGCCGGGGGCGAGGTCCGGGGTGATCAGCTCGCCCTCGCCGAGCATCGAGTTGAGGTTGATGCCGTAACCGGGCAGCCACACCCCGGCGCCGACGCCCAGCGTCGTCGTGATGACGCAGGCGTTGCCGTCCAGGTCGACCACCGAGACGTTGGTGGTGTCGCCGAGCTTCTGCCGCCCGTACTCCCGCAGCGCCCCCGCCACCGCCACGGCGCGCTCCGGGCGGGGCCGGGTGGCCAGGTCGGCCGGCAGCGCCGCGATGGTGGCGATCGTTCCGTTCAGGTCGTGCCGGCCGAAGACCTGGCCGCCGCCCAACGTGGCCCGCTCCACCGGCAGCTCCAGCACCCGGTACGCCGCCAGGTCCGCCGGGCCGAGGGCGCCGCCACCGGCCCGCACCGCGTCCACCAGGAGTTCGCCCAGCTTGCCGGTGTAGAAGACCGCCGGCCCGTCCTCGGCCAGCGCCGCCAGCGCCTGGTCCAGCCCCCGGTGGTAGAGCAGGTCGCCGCCGTCGAGCAGCCGGCCGGTGGGGGCGTAGATGCCGGCGCCCTCGCCGGGGAGCAGGGCCGGGGCCACCGACTCCAGGGTGCGCGCCTGCGGCGCCGGCAGCACCACGCCGCTGTGGGCCAGCGAGATCGCCGGGGCGACGACCCGCTGCCACGGCAGCCGCCCCCACCGCCGGTGCACCTCGCCGCAGCCGGCGGGCACGCCCGGCACGCCGACGCTGGCCGCCCCGATCGAGTACGGCAGCCGCATGCCGCCAAAATTAATCTCGACCGGCACCATGGGCCCCGGCTCGGTGCCGTCCAGGCCCGGCACCGAGCAGAAGAAGTCGAGGCAGGTCACGGTGCGGGTGGCCGCGTCGTAGTAGGTGGCGAAGCCACCGCCGCCGATGCCGGTGAGGATGCTTTCCGTCGCGGAGCAGGTGAGAACCGCCGCGACCGCGGCGTCGGCGGCCGACCCGCCGGCGCCCAGCACCCGCAGGGCGACCTCCGCGGTGGCGGGATGGCCGGCGGCGACCCCGGCGGGCACCTGGTCGACCCCGTCGCCCCGGGCGGCCAGGTACGCCGCCGGCAGCGGGCTCACCCGCCTGGCGTGCCCGGGCGGGCCGGTGCTGATAGACGTCGATGGCTGGACGCGTGCGGTCACGCGCCGCAGCGTAACCCGTGGCGCCGGCCCCGGCGCCCGTTAGGCTGGCAGGCATGGCGGGGTTGCCGGGGGTGCTGGGGGAGCCGATCCGGTTCGTGCTGAACTGGGGCCGGCGGTATTCGCTGTGGGTCTTCAACTTCGGCCTGGCGTGCTGCGCGATCGAGTTCATCGCGACGAGCATGGGCCGGCACGACTTCATCCGGCTGGGCGTGATCCCGTTCGCCCACGGGCCGCGGCAGGCCGACCTGATGGTCGTCTCCGGGACGGTCACCGACAAGATGGCCCCGGCCATCAAGCGGCTGTACGACCAGATGCCCGAGCCGAAGTACGTCATCTCGTTCGGCTCGTGCGCCAACTGCGGTGGGCCGTACTGGGACTCGTACTCGGTGACCAAGGGCGTCGACCAGCTCATCCCGGTGGACGTCTACGTGCCCGGCTGCCCGCCGCGCCCCGAGGCACTCCTGCACGGCATCCTGCGCCTCCAGGAGAAGATCGCCGCGGAGCAGGCCGGCCCCGGCGGCGTGTCCCGGCCCGATCGGCTGGCAGCGCCGGTGCCGCCGCCGGCGCACGCCGACGTCGCGGCGCTCACCTCCCCACCGGTCCGCCCGCCGGTCTGATCCGCCGTCGGCGGCGAGGGGTCGGTCGAACCGCACATCATCTTTGCTGTGTCCACAGCAAAGATGATGTGGACCCCGGCAGCGGCACGCCCGCGCTGGGGAGCAGTCGGGGCGAAGTCCGGTGCGGGTGGCGCGTGCGCGCTAACGTGCCGCCCATGGGCAGTGATCAGCAGCGGGTCGAGTTGATCGTCGAGACGTTGACCGCGGAGTTCGGCGAGTCGATGGCGCGCGACCCGGTGGCGTTCCGGCGCAAGTTCCGCAAGATGGCGGCGTCCCCGTTCGCGTTCTACCGGGGCAGCGCCTTCCTCTTCTACGCGGACATGGCGGGGGAGTACGCGGACCGGACGTTCCTCGACGACCGGACGAGCCGGGTGTGGATCCACGGCGACCTGCACGCCGAGAACTTCGGCACCTACATGAACGCCTCCGGCCAGCTCGTGTTCAACGTCAACGACTTCGACGAGGCGTACGTCGGGCCGTTCGTGTGGGACCTCAAGCGCTTCGCGGCCAGCGTGGCCCTGATCGGGTACGCCAAGGCGCTGTCCGACCAGGTGATCGGCGACCTGGTCACCCGGTTCGCGGGGGCGTACCTGGCCGAGCTGCGCGGGATCGCCGCCGGCGGGGACGACGCGATCGGCTCAATCACCCTCGACAACGCGGCCGGCGTGCTGCGCCAGGTGCTCCAGGAGGCCCGCCTGAACACCCGGGTGGAGATGCTGGGGCGGCAGACGACGATCGACCAGTACGAGCGCCGGTTCGCCGTGGGCGATGGCGTCTCCCCGGTCGACGAGGCCATGTGCGAGCAGGTCATCGCGGCGTTCCACGCGTACGTCGAGACCCTGCCGGCGGGTTCGGCAGCGGTGCGGCCGGTGGCGCTGCGGGTCAAGGACATCGTGCTGCGCAAGGGCGTCGGCATCGGCTCGGCCGGCCTGCCGTCGTACAACCTGCTGCTGGAGGGGCACACCGAGGCGCTGGAGAACGACGTCGTCGTCTACATGAAGCAGGCGCAGGTGCCGGCGGTGGCCCGCTACATCACCGACGAACGGGTGCGCGGCTACTTCCGGCACCAGGGCCACCGTACGGCGGAGTCGCAGCGCGCACTGCAGGCGGCGGCCGATCCGTGGTGCGGCTACACCGAGCTGGCCGGCGTGGGGCAGTTGGTCGCCGAGGTCTCCCCGTACGCGGCGGACCTGGACTGGGCCGACGTGCACGAGCCGGACGCCATGGCCGCGGTGGTCACCGACCTGGGCCGCGCGGTGGCCCGGATGCACTCGGTGGCGGACGACGAGTCCAGCCACGACCTCGTCGACTTCTCCACGGAGGAGGCGATCGTCGCGGTCGTCGACAAGGACGAGGCGGGCTTCGTGGCGGGGCTGGTGGACTTCGCGCACGCGTACGGCGTGCGGGCGCGCGACGACCACCAGCTCTTCGTCGACCTGTTCCGCAACAACCGCCTCCCCGGCCTCTAACCGGCGGGCCGGTGCTCGATCCCGTACGCGAAGCCGGCCCCGTCGATCGCCGCCGCGTCCGGTTGGAGGGTCACCGTGAGCGGGTCGGTCGGACGGCCGGTCAGCCGGAGGGAGAGCGTGGCCGGCTCCGGTGCGTCGGTGCCGTGCTCGCAGGGCACCGACCGCGCCGTCTCGGCGCTGCCGGCGCTGATGACGGCGTCCAGTGAGCCCCGGCCGAGGCACAGGACGTGCAACAGGTACGTGCCCGCTTCGGGGGCGATGTCGTCAATGTGCTTCACGGTGTCCAGTGCGCCCTGGCCGGTATCCAGCAAGGTGCCGTCCGCCCTCGCGATGACCGCCGCCGCGGACGCCCCGAGGTCGGCCGGCGTACCCGACGCCGGGGAGTGGTTGCCGCCGGTCCGCCCCGCCCACTGCGGGTAGCCGGCGGCGGCGAGCAGGACCGCGGCGGTCAGCGCGGCCCCCGCCACGGTCGTCCGGGTGCGCCGGCGCCGGACCGTTCGCCGCACGGCGTCCGCCCCCGGCGGGACGAGCCGGCTCAGCTCGTCGGCGCGCAGGCGGGCGAACTCCGCGCGGGCCCGTTCGTCGGTGATCGCGTCAGGCACGGCGAACCTCCACGGTGGTGTACGGCGGCTCCTCGCCGATGGCCACACCGAGGCGGGCGGCGAGGGCGCCCCGGCCGCGGTGCAGCCATGACTTGACCGTGCCCACCGGCACGCCCTCCCGCGCGGCCACCTCGGCGATGGGCAGGTCGGCCAGGTAGTGCAGCACCATGGCGCGGCGCTGGGCGGCCGGCAGCGTGGCCAGCGCCGCCATGAGGTCGACGTTGTCCGGCTCCGGCCCGCCGTGCACCGGCTCCGCGCGCTGCCGGCGCAGGAAGGCGAGTGCGGTGCGCCGCCGGCGCCAGCCGCTGGTGGCGAGGTTCCAGGCGACCCGGCGGACCCAGGCGACGGGGTCGTCGTACCGGGACAACCACCCCCAGCGGGCCAGCGCCCGGCAGAACGCCTCCTGGACGACATCCTGCGCCTCGTGCCGGTCCCCGAAGTAGGCGTAGAGCTGGACGGTGAGGTCACCGACGTGGGCGGCGTACACCTCGTCGAAGTCCTGGTCCGCGGTCACGGCGCCCCCTCCGGCGGTGGTCGGCGACTACACGCCCGGACCGACCGGAAGGTTGCGCGGAGTCCGGGGCTCAGATTTCGAGCACGACCTTGATGTCGCCGGCCTGCTTCTCGAACGCCTCGGCGTACGAGGCGACCGGGACCCGGCGGGTGATCAGCGCGGTCAGCCACTCCCTGTCCGCGCCCGCCAGCGCCTCGGCCGCGGCCTCCCAGTGCCGGCGGTTGGCGTTGACGGTGCCGAAGACGACGTTGTTGTCGAGCACCATCGCCCGGTTCAGCGCCCCGGCGTCCAGGCGGTTGGTGCGTCCGCCGCTGGACACGCCGGTGAGGCAGGCGATCCCGCTGGTGCCGATCTTGTCCATGACGTCCAGCACGATGGACGGCACGCCGGTGCACTCGACGATGACGTCCGGCTCCAGCCCCACCTTGGCGATGTCCTCGGCGTGGTAGGTGGCGCCCAGCCTGCCGGCGAGCGCCGGCTTCGGGCCGTCCGTGTTGTGGTCGAGCACGTGCACGTCCAGCCCGCGCTGGCGGCCCATGAGGGCGGCGAGCAGCCCGATGGGCCCGGCGCCGGTCACCAGCACGGTGCGCGGCTCCCAGCGGGCCCGTTGGCCGATCGCCTGGATGTGCTCCCAGGCCTTGGCCAGCACGGACGCCGGCTCCAGGAGCACGCCGACGTCGGCCAGGGCCGGGTCCAGGCGGACGGCGAACTCCGGCGGCACGCGCCAGCGTTCCCGGGCGAAGCCGTGCAGCCCCTTGATCCCGCGCTCGGTGTAGCGGCCGTTGCGGCACATGTCCCACTCGCCGACGGCGCAGTTGGGGCACGGTTCCGGGTCGGGGTGCCGGACGATCCCGGCCACCAGGTCCCCGGGCCGCAGCGTGCCGGTGGGGTCCTCGACCACCCGGCCGAGGGACTCGTGCCCGAGCACCAGAGCCTCAGCGCCGGGCGGCGCCTCGCCGTACTCGGCGGCGATGATCTCGCGGTCGGTGCCGCACACGCCGACGGCGATCGCTTCGACGAGCGCCGCGCCCTCGGCCGGGTCGGGCTCGGGGAAGTCGTCGGTGAGGGTCAGGGAGTCGGCCACGCCGGGCGTGACGGTGAGAGCGCGCACCGGGTCCCCATACCCGAAGCGGGCAGTGACAATACTGTTGACTCAGTCAAATGTTTCGTTGATGCTGTCAGCCATGACCACGCCGCCACCCGCAACGGACGCCGTGACCCGGGTCCGGGCGTTCAACCGCTTCTACACCGGGGTGATCGGGCTGCTCTCCGAGGGCCACCTGCACACCCCGCACACCCTCACCGAGGCCCGGGTCCTGTTCGAGCTCGCGCAGTCGCAGGACGCCGCGGTGGCCGACCTGCGCCAGTCCCTCGGCCTCGACCCCGGCTACCTCAGCCGCCTGCTCGCCCGCTTCGAGACCGACGGCCTCGTCACCCGGCGGCGCGCCGCCGACGACGGGCGCCGCCAGGTCGTCGCGCTCACCGACGCCGGCCGGGACAGCTGGCGCACGCTGGACCGGCGGTCCGCCGGCGAGGTGGCGAAGCTGCTCGCGCCGCTGAGCGAGGCCGACCGCCGGCGCCTGCTCGGGGCGATGGGCGCCATCCGTGAGCTGCTCGGTGCGCCGGAACCGACCGCCGACCCGCTCGTGCTGCGGCAGCCCCTGCCGGGCGACCTCGGCTGGATCGTTCAGCGGCACGGCGCCGTCTACGCCCGGGACTTCGGGTTCGACGCGACCTTCGAGGCGTTCGTCGCGCGCATCGTCGCCGACTACGCCCAGGGCGCCGACCCGCGCCGCGAGGCGGCCTGGGTCGCCGAGCTGGACGGGGCACCGGTCGGCTGCGTGCTCTGCGTGCGCGCCGACGACACGACCGCCAAGCTCCGCGTCCTGCTCGTCGAGCCGGCGGCCCGCGGGCGCGGGCTGGGCAGCCGGCTCGTCGCGGAGTGCCTGCGCTTCGCCGAGCAGGTGGGGTACACCCGCATCGTCCTGTTCACCTACGACGTCTGCGGGGACGCCCGGCGGATCTACCAGCGGGCCGGCTTCCAGCTGGCCGAGCAGCGGCCGATCCGCGCGCACGGGCACGACCTTGTCGAGCAGACGTGGTCGCGGCCGCTCGGGGCGCCCGCCACGCCATAGGATCGAGCGCATGACGCCGCAGGAGGTGGGTGCGCGGTTGGCCGCGCTGGTCGGTCCGGCCGCGGTGCCGGGGGCCTCCGGCGGGCAGGCGTACGCCCGCGCCACCGTGGACGTGCCCGCCGCCGGCTGGGCGGACGCCGTGCGCGCCGCACGCGACGACGCCGAGCTGGCGTGCGACTTCTTCGACTGGCTGTCGGCGGTGGACGAGGTGGCCGACGGGTACACGGTGGTGGCCCACCTGTGGTCCACCACGCGCCGGCACGGGGTGCTGCTGCGCACCCGGGTTCCGCGCGAGGGCGCGGCGGTGCCGTCCATCGTGGCGGTCTACCCCGGCGCGGCGTGGCACGAGCGGGAGACGTACGAGATGTTCGGGATCGACTTCCCCGGGCACCCCGGCGCCCTCGTGCCGCTGCTGCTGCCGCCGGAGTTCGAAGGCCATCCGCTGCGGAAGGACTTCGTGCTGGCCACCCGGGTCGCCAAGGCCTGGCCGGGCGCCAAGGAGCCCGGCGAGAGCGGGGCCGGCACCGCCCGCCGCGCACCCAATCGCCCGCCCGGCGTCCCCGACCCGGCGCTCTGGGGTCCCGCCGCCGCCCCGGCGCCCCCGGCCGAGGAGGCGTGATGCCGGCCTGGCTTGAGCTGGCCGTCCGGGTGATCGCCGTGCTCGTCGCGTTCCTCACCCTCCCGCTGCTCGTCGGCCAGGCCGAGCACAAGGTGATGGCGCACATGCAGGGCCGGCTCGGTCCGATGTACGCGGGCGCGTTCCACGGCTGGGCGCAGCTCATCGCCGACGGGGTCAAGTTCGTGCAGAAGGAGGACGTCACCCCGCGGGCCGCCGACCGGCCGGTGTTCCGGCTGGCGCCGATCGTCGCGCTGCTGCCGTACCTGCTGGTCCTGCTCGTCATCCCGCTCGGGCCCGGCGGCCTGGTCGCGCAGCCGCTGGACATCGGCCTGTTCTTCGTCCTCGCCGTCGTCGGCGTGGGCGTCGTCGCGGTGCTCATGTCCGCGTGGGCGTCGGCGAACAAGTACAGCCTGCTCGGCGGGTTGCGCGGCGCCGCCCAGCTGCTCGGCTACGAGCTGCCGCTGGTGCTGGCGGCGGCCTCGGTGGCGATGGCCGCCGGCACGCTCTCCCTGCCGGGGATCGTCGAGGCGTGGCGGCCGTGGTGGCTGCTGTGGCAGGCGCCGGCGGCCGTGGTCTTCTTCCTGGCCGGGCTGGCCGAGATCCGCCGGCCCCCGTTCGACATGCCGATCGCCGACAGCGAGCTCGTATTCGGGTATCTGACCGAATACACGGGCCTGCGGTTCGCGTTCTTCCTGCTCGCCGAGTACGTCGGCATCGTGGTGATCGCGGCGCTGACCACGGTCCTGTTCCTCGGCGGTTGGAAGGGCCCGTTCGCGGACGCGCAACTCGGCTGGCTGTGGACGCTGCTGAAGGTCTTCGCCGTGTCCTTCGTGGTCATCTGGTTCCGGGTGGCGTACCCCCGCCTGCGCGAGGACCAGCTCCAGCGCCTGTGCTGGCTGGTCCTCGTCCCCGTCGCGCTCGGCCAACTCGTCCTCACGGCCGCCGTCCGCGTAGCGTTCTAACCGGTCCGCCAGCGCGCCGGCAGTTCCGGCGGAAGCGCCCGCCGGCGTCCACGCCCGCCGGCGCCCACGCCCGCCGGCGTCCACGCCCCGGTGATCAAGGGATTGGTGCCACTGCGGCCGGCGTGTCGTGGCACCGATCCCTTGATCACCGGGCGGGCGGAACTCCTCGGCGGCGGACCGCACGGGCACGCCCGCCAACCCCGCCCACAGGGCGCGGGCCCGGTCGAGCACCACGTCGTTCGCCACGAGGCGCATCCTCCGCCGGACGCTGATACCTGACAGTCATCCTGATGCCCGTCAGTAATCAGGGCGAGCGGTGCTGCCGCCGCCCGGCCGTGCCGCTACTCCGCCGAGGGCGGCAGGTGACGCGGCGCGAGCCGGCCGATCGGCAGCTTGATGGCCCACGGCTCGCCGAGGTCGATCATCGTGGTCCACTGGCCCGTCTCGGCGTACTGCTGGGTCGTCGCGTTCAGCGTGTGCGTGTGCACCGTGAGCCCGCTGTGCGTCTCGATCCGCCAGAAGTATGGGATGCCTGCCGTGGCGTAGAGCTGGGGCTTCAGGATGCGGTCCATGCTCGCCGAGCCGGCGGACACGATCTCCACGGCGAGCACCACCTCGTGCGGCGCGTACTTCGCGCCACCCCGGGCGCCGGCCTCGTCGGTCGTGACCAGCACGTCGGGGATGAACGAGCGCCGATTGCTGAGCCGGATCTCCACGCCCTGGGTCACCTGATACTGCGGGGGGCAGGTCTCTTCCAGGGTTACCATCAGGCGGCCAGCGATGATCTGGTGGATGTCGGTGGGCGAGGGGGACACCAGCAGCACTCCGTCGAGAAGCTCGCGGCGGTAGCCGTCGAGGGGCAGGTCGTCCAGGTCGTCCGTCGTCCACCCGCCGTGCGGCGGCTGGTAGGCCTCGATGGGCGCGGCGGTCATGGCGGTGCTCCTCACGGGCGGAGTCCAACTCCCCGCCCGGTCTCACCGTACTCCGCGGAGGGTGCTCGCGCGGGGCCGCCCGACGGGGCAGGATGGTCGGCATGAGCGGCGTACCGGGCAAAGGGCTGGCGAAGGGCCTGGCGGTCACGTTCCAGACGATGACCCGCCGGTCGACCACGCAGCAGTACCCGGACGAGGCCCCCGAGCTGCCGCCGCGCTCGCGCGGCGTGATCGCCCTGCTCGAGGAGAACTGCACCGTCTGCATGCTGTGCGCCCGCGAGTGCCCGGACTGGTGCATCTACATCGACTCGCACAAGGAGGAGGTCGTCGTTCCGGGCGCGGCCCGGCCCCGGCAGCGCAACGTGCTGGACCGCTTCGCCATCGACTTCTCCCTCTGCATGTACTGCGGCATCTGCATCGAGGCGTGCCCGTTCGACGCCCTCTATTGGACGCCCGAGTTCGAGTACTCCGAGTA
The DNA here is from genome assembly GCA_035634075.1 of Pilimelia sp. Classification (GTDB taxonomy): domain Bacteria; phylum Actinomycetota; class Actinomycetes; order Mycobacteriales; family Micromonosporaceae; genus DASQDS01. Next base: position 11,775 of record DASQDS010000153.1, read on the forward strand.
CGACCTGCGTGACCTGCTGCACGAGCGCGGGCGGCTGGGCGAGTGGATGGCCACCGTGCCGCCGCCGCCCGCCCACGATCCCAACGGCGAGCCGGCGAAGGAGGAGGCCGCCGCCGCGCGCACGGCCGCGGGCCCCGGCGCGACCGAGCGGGCTGGGTCCGCGCCGTGACCGGCGTCGACGTGCTGCTGCTGGCTCTCGGCGCCGTGGCGGTCGGCGCCGCGCTGCTCGTCGTGACCACGGACCACGTCGTGCGCGCCGGCCTCTACCTCGTGTTGTGCCTCGGCGCGGTGGCGGGACTCTACCTCGTGCTCACGGCCGAGCTGGTCGCCTGGGTGCAGGTGCTGATCTACGTGGGCGCCGTCGTGGTGCTGCTGCTGTTCGCCGTCATGCTCACCCGCGCGCCGATCGGCGCGTCCACCGACCTCAACCGGCCCGGCCTGCCCGCGCTGTTGATCGGCGGCGGTGCCGGCCTGGGGCTCGCCGCGCTGCTCGTCGACGCCTACCGCTGGTCGACGGTGCCGCTGCCGGCGGCCGGCACCGCCGAGCGCCTGGGCGAGCAGATCTTCGGTGCGTGGGTGCTGCCGTTCGAGGTGCTGTCGGTGCTGCTGCTGGCCGCGCTGATCGGCGCGATCGTGGTGTCCCGGCCGGACATCGGCGCGACCGGGGCGGGTGGCCGGCGCTGATGCACCCCACGCTGATGCACCCCACGCTGATGCACCCCACCATCCCGTACGTCGTCGCCGCACTGCTGTTCGGCCTCGGCACCTACGGCGTGCTGCGCCGGCGCAACGCCGTCCTGCTGCTGATGGCCGTGGAGCTCATGCTCAACGCCGTCAACCTCGTCCTGATCACCGCCGACGCCACCGTGCGGGCCGCGCTGCCGCACTCGGGGGCGGTGTTCGCGCTGTTCATCATTGTGATCGCGGCCGCGGAAATCGGCGTGGGGCTCGCCCTGGTGCTCCAGCTCTACCGGTTGCGGGCCACCGTCGCGGTGGACGAGCTGCCGCTCGCCGATGACGCCGCCAACGCCGGCGACGCCGCCAACGCCGGCGACCCGGTCGGGGTCGACTGATGTCCGTCGACACCCTCAGCCCGCTGCTGCCGGCCGTACCCCTGCTGGCCGCCCTGGCCGGGTTCCTGCTGCCGCTGCGGTCCCGGCGGGCCGCCGCGGCGCTGGGCGTCGCCGGCGCGGCCGCCGCCCTGGCCGTGGCCGTCGCCCTGGCCGCCCGGTACGAGCGGGCGTACGAGACGAGCCTGGACTGGGTGCGCCTCGGGGACCTGCAGGTCACGCTCGGCGTTCGGGTGGACGGGCCGGCCACCGCCGTCGCGCTCGCCGTCTGCGCGGTGGCCCTGGCCGTGCAGGTGTACTCGGTGGCGTACCTGCGCGACGACGACCGCTACCCGCCGTACGCGGCGCAGGTCAGCCTCTTCACGGCCGCGATGCTGCTCGTCGTGGTCAGCGGCGACCTGATCGGCGTGCTGGTCGGCTGGGAGGTGATGGGCGCCTGCTCGTACCTGCTGATCGCCCACGACCGCACCCTGCCGGCGGCCCCGCGGGCCGCGGTCAAGGCGTTTCTGGTGACCCGCGTCGGCGACGTCGGCTTCCTGCTCGGCATCGCGGTGCTCGGCGTCGGCGCCGGCAGCTTCCGGATCGCCGACGTGCTGGCCACCGACTACGCCCCGGGCACGCTGACGGCCGCGTGCCTGCTGCTGCTGGCGGGTGTGGCCGGCAAGAGCGCCCAGTTCCCGCTGCACACCTGGCTGCCCGACGCGATGGCCGGCCCGACGCCGATCTCCGCGCTGATCCACGCGGCGACGATGGTCGCGGCCGGCGTGTACGCGGTGACCCGGCTGTACCCGCTGTTCCGCGCGGCGCCGGTCGCGCTGACCGTCCTGGGGGTGCTGGCGGCGGTGACCATCCTGCTGGGCGCGCTCGCCGCCACCGCGCAGGACGACATCAAGCGCGTGCTGGCCTGGTCCACGGTGTCCCAGCTCGGCTACATGACCGGCGCGCTCGCGGTCGGCTCCACCTCGGCGGCGCTGTTCCACCTGCTCACCCACGCCGCGTTCAAGGCGCTGCTGTTCCTGGCCGCCGGCTGCGTCATCCACGCCGTCGGCACGAACCTGATGTCCGCCATGGGCGGCCTGCGCCGCCAGCTGCCGGTCACCTTCTGGTGTACGGCGATCGGCCTGGGCGCCCTCGCCGGGCTGCCGCCGCTGGCCGGCTTCTGGAGCAAGGAGGCGATCCTGCACGCCGCCGTCACCGCCCAGGCCGGCCGCGGCGCCCCGCCGGTGTGGGTGGCCTGGCTGGTGTGGCTGACCGGCCTGCTCGGGGTCGCGGTCACCGCCTGGTACGCCACCCGGCTGCTGCTGCGCACGTTCTTCGGCCCGTCCCGGGTGCCCGCCGGCGCCACCTCGCACGACCCGCCCGCGCTGATGCGCTGGCCGGTGGTGCTGCTCGCGGTGCCGGGCGCCGCACTCGGGCTCGCCGCATTCAGCGACACGTTCGCCGGCCGGCTTTTCCCGCCCGCCACCGGGGCGGTGCCGAGCGACCTGCTGCCGGCTTCGCACAAACTGATCCACCTCGGCCCGGAGCTGCTGCTACCGCTGGCGCTGCTCGCGGCCGGCGCGGGGCTGGCCTGGTGGCGCTGGCGCCGGGCGCCGGGCGCCGACCCGGCCGCCGCGCTCCCGGCGGCGTTCGCGGAGGCGTTCCGGCTTGACGAGGTCCAGCACGCGCTTGTCGTACGCCCGGTGGCGGCCCTCGCCCGGGTCTCCCGCCGGGCCGACGAGGCGGGCGTCGACGGGCTGGT
>DASQDS010000154.1:0-6665 GCA_035634075.1 Pilimelia sp.
GCGCGTTCCTCGTCGACCAGCGCCGCGACCGAGGCCGCCAGCGCCGGGTACTTCGTCAGGTCCGGGTCGTCGCCGACCAGCTCGGCCGCCTCGGCCCGGGCGTCGGTGATCAGCTTGGCGTCCCGCAGCAGCGACAGCAACCGCAGGTGCGAGTGCTTCCCCGACTGCGAGGCACCCAGCACGTCACCCTCGCGGCGCTGCTCCAGGTCGAGCTCCGCCAGCTTGAAACCGTCCACGGTGGACGCGACCGCGTCGAGCCGCTCGCGGGCCGGCGACCCGTCGGCCGCCTCGGTGACCAGCAGGCACAGCCCCGGTGCCGAACCCCGGCCGACCCGGCCGCGCAGCTGGTGCAGCTGCGACACCCCGAACCGGTCCGCGTCCATCACGATCATGACGGTCGCGTTCGGTACGTCCACGCCCACCTCGATCACCGTCGTCGCGACCAGCACGTCGAGCTTGCCGGCCGCGAAGCTGCGCATCACGGCGTCCTTCTCGTCTGCCGGCAGCCGCCCGTGCAGCACCCCGATCCGCAGCCCGTGCAGCGGACCCTCGTCGAGCAGCGGCGCCACCTCGGTCCCCGCCAGCGGTGGGCGGCGCGCCGACTCGTCGTCGCCGGGCGGCTCCTCGTCCGCCGACGCGCCCTCGCCGATCCGCGGGCACACCACGTACGCCTGGTGGCCCGCCTGCACCTCCTCGCGCACCCGCCGCCAGGCCCGTTCCAGGTAGGCCGGTTTCTCGGCGACCGGCACCACATGCGAGGCGATCGGCGAACGCCCCCGCGGCAGCTGCGACAGCGTGGACACCTCCAGGTCCCCGTAGACCGTCATCGCGACCGTGCGCGGGATCGGCGTCGCCGTCATCACCAGCACGTGCGGGGGCTGCTCCGCCTTGGCCCGCAACGCATCGCGCTGCTCGACGCCGAAGCGGTGCTGCTCGTCGACGACGACGAGGCCGAGATCGGCGAAGTCCACCCCCTCGTACAGCAGGGCGTGGGTGCCCACCACGATGCCGGCGTGGCCTGCGGCGACCTCCTGCAACGCGCGCCGCCGGGCGGCCGCACCGAGCGACCCGGTGACCAGCGCCACCCGGGTGCCGGCCGGGTCGCCGTCCAGCTCACCGGCGCGGCCCAGCGGCCCGAGCAGATCCGCGATGCTGCGGTGGTGCTGGGCGGCGAGCACCTCCGTGGGCGCCAGCATGGCCGCCTGCCCACCCGCGTCCACGACCTGCAGCATCGCCCGTACCGCCACCAGGGTCTTGCCCGAGCCGACCTCGCCCTGCAGCAGCCGGTGCATCGGGTGCGCGGCAGCCAGGTCGGCGGCCACTTCCCCGCCGACGCGCCGCTGGCCGGCCGTCAGCTCGTAGGGCAGCGTCGCGTCGAACCCGGCCAGCAGGCCGTCCGCCCGCGGCGGCCGGGGCCGGGCCGGCCACGCCGCCGCGCGGTGCTTGCGCTGCACGAGCGTCAGCTGGACGGCGAACGCCTCGTCCCACTTCAGCCGGCGGCGGGCCCGGGCCAGCTCCTCCCGGCCGGACGGGCGGTGGATCTCCCGCAGTGCCGGCCCCAGCGCCATCAGGTTGTGCCCGCCCCGCACCACGGCGGGCAGCGGCTCCGGCGGCTCGGCAACCGTGTCGAGCACCACCCGTACGCATCGGGCGATCGTCCAGGTGGGGACGCCGGCGGCCGCCGGATACACCGGGATGAGCGCGCCGGCGAACTCCTCCACGTCCGGCGAGGACTCCTCGCCCTCGGCGAGCAGGACATAATCCGGCCCGTTGAGCTGGCGCTTGCCCCGGAACTCGGTGACCTTGCCGGCGAACAGCCCCCACCGGCCGGGACGCAGGTCGCGCTGGCGCCACGGCTGGTTGAAGAACGTGCAGGTGAGCACCCCGCCGGCGTCGTCGGCGACGGTCACCTCGAGCAGTTGGCCGCGGCGGGCGCGCATGGGTCGCAGGGACGCCCCGCGGACCTGCGCCAGGACCGTGACGTCCTCGCCGACCGCGAGCGAGCGGATGTCGGTGTGCTCGCCCCGCTCGTCGTACCGGCGCGGGAAGTGGTAGAGCAGGTCGCCGGCCGTGTGCAGGTCGAGGTGGCCGGCCAGCGCCTTGGCCGTCATGTCGCCCACCAGCTTGGCCAGCGGCGTCGCGTGGGTCACCGGCTCGCCCGTGGTCGCCGCGCCCGTGGTCCCTCCGCCCGTGGTCACTCCACCCCCACCAGCAACGGATAGAACGGCTGGCCGCCGTCGTACACCTGCACCTCGGCGAACGGCCAGACCCGCGCCAGGTGCTCCCGCAGGTCACCGCCGAGCCCCGCCGGCGCGTCCGCCCCCAGCAGCAGCGTCACCAGCTCGCCGCCGCCGCCGAGCATCCGGTCGAGCAGGTCGCGGCACGTCGCGGACACGTCGCCGCCGATCAGGTGCACCTCGCCGTCGACCAGGCCCAGCATGTCCCCGGGCCGGCACCGGCCGGCCACGGTCAGCGCCTCCCGGCTGGCCCGGGTCACCTGGCCCAGCCGGCAGGCGCCGGCGGCCTCCGCCATCGCGATGACGTCGTCGTCGAACCGCCGGTCGGGGTCGCGGACCGCCAGCGCGGCCAGCGCCTGCACCGGCGACCGGGTGGACACCACGCGGACGCGGACGCCGGCCGTGTGGGCCTCCCGGGCCGCCGCCGCCGCGACCGCCCGCGTGTTGGGGTCGTTGGGCAGCAGCACCACCCGCCCGGCACCGGTGGCCCGGACGGCGGCGAGCAGCTCCGCGGTCGACGGCCGGCTGCCGGTCACCACCACGGCGCCCTCCGCCTGGAACAGGCTGGCCAGCCCCTCGCCGGCCGCCACGACCACGGTGGCGCGGGCGTCCGGATCCACCGCCGCCGGCACACCGGCCACCTGGTCGGCGAAGCGGGTGACCGAGATCCGGTGCGGCCGCCCGGCCACGACGCCGGCCTCGATGGCGGCGCCCACGTCGTTGACGTGGACGTGCACGTTCCACGTCGGCAGGTCGTCGGGGGCCGCGCCCGTGCCCACCACGACGAGCGAGTCACCCAGCCGGGCCAGCGACTCCGTCAGGAGGGCCACCGCCGCCTCGTCGGCGTCGAGCAGATACTGCACCTCGTACGCGTACGCCGCCGAACCTGTCTCCCGCGCGACGGTGAGCGCCCGGCGGACGCCGGCTGGCGCGGCCGCCGGGTCCCGCTCCGACGGCTCCCCCGTGATCACCTCGACCAGCGCCTCCAGCAGCACCACCAACCCGCGGCCGCCGGCGTCCACGACACCGGCGCGGGCCAGCTCCGGCAGCTGCTCGGGGGTGCGGTCGAGAGCCTGCGCGGCCGCCTGGGCGGCGGCGCGGGCGACCGTGGCGAGGTCGTCGGAGTCGGTGCCGGCGGCCCCGTCCGCGGCCGCCGCCGCAACGCTCAGCACGGTGCCCTCGACCGGCTCGGCCACCGCCGCGTACGCCGCCGTGGCCGCCTGGCGCAGCGCCGCCGCCAATGCCCGCCCGGCCACCGGGCCGGTGTCGCGCAGCGCGTCGGCCAACCCGCGGAACACCTGGGAGATGATGACGCCGGAGTTGCCCCGCGCGCCCAGCAGGGCGCCTCTGGCGAGCACGCGCAGGGCGTCGGAGTGCCCGCCGGTCTCCCCCGCCGCCTCGGTGAGCGCCGTGTCGGCGGACGTCATCGTGAGCACCAGATTGGTGCCCGTGTCGCCGTCGGGGACCGGATAGACATTGAGGTCGTCGATCTCGCGCTGGTGCCGGCGCAGCTCGGACAGCCCACTCGCACACCACCGTCGGACCGCGGCGGCGTCGAGGGTTTCCAGCACGGGAAGCAGCCTATCGGCGCCCCCCGACAGCCGCCGGGAACTGCCCGGTGCAGGGGCGGCTTGGGCGTGCCGGCGGGCGTCGGGTAACCTGGCCAGGTTGCCCGGGTGGCGCTTACCGCACCGGCACCACACCGCAAAGTTCGATCTTGCAGAACCCCAACTTTCGCGATCTTGGAGTATCCCGTGGCTAGCGTGTGCGACGTCTGTGGCAAGGGGCCGGGCTTCGGCCACAACGTGTCCCACTCGCACCGGCGGACCAACCGCCGCTGGAACCCGAACATCCAGACGGTGCGCACCCCCGCCGGTGGCGGCAACACCCGCAAGATGCAGGTCTGCACGTCCTGCATCAAGGCGGGCAAGGTCACCCGCGCCTGAGCGCCCGCCTCGACAGCAGAGCCTCGCAGCCGCCGACCCCGACCGGGGTCGGCGGCTTGCTGTCGCCCGCTAGAGATCCAGGCCGAACGACAGCACGCCGGGGTGGCCCCGGTAGTAGCCGAAGTCCTCGATCCGCTCGTAGCCGCACGCGTGGTAGAGCCCGATAGCCTCCGGCTGCCGGTCCCCGCACTCCAGCACCAACCGCTTGCGGCCGGCTGAGCGCGCCGACTCCTCCACCGCTGCCAGCAGCCGGCGCCCCACCCCGCGGCCCCGGGCGGCCGGCACGGTGTACATGCGCTTCAGTTCGGCGACGGTCGGATCGTCGGTCCGGCTCCGCCAGGCCGCGCTGCCCACCGGCACCCCGTCGAGGAACCCGACCAGGAACCCACCGGCCGGCGGCTCGAACTCCGCCGCCGCCATCGGCGTGGAGTCCCCGTCGCCGCCGTAGCGCGCCACGAGATCCGCCAGCGCGTCCCGCATCAGTGCCTGCGCCACCGGGTCGGCGTACGGCACGACCCTGATCTCCCACTCACTCACGGCCGCAGGCTACGCGGCCCCGGCGGCCGCCCGGGCACACGAGCCGCCCCACGTGCCCCACATCACCCCCCCGCCCCACCGCGCGTGATCAAGGGATTCGTGCCACCCAGCCCGGCGTGTCGTGGCACCGATCCCTTGATCAGCCGGTCGGTCGGGGGGTGGGTGGGTGGGGGGGTGGGTGGTGGTGTCGTAGGTTTTGGGCGGGATTTGTTCGACGGGGGTGTTGCGATGTCTGTGCTGGTCGCGTTCTCGGTTACGCCGCTCGGGGTCGGCGAGGAGGTCGGCAGGATCGTCGCCGAGGCCGTCCGCGTCGTGCGGGAGTCCGGTTTGCCGCACCAGACCGATGCGATGTTCACGCTCGTGGAGGGCGATTCGTGGGATGAGGTCTTCGCCGTCGTCAAGCGCGCCGTCGAGGCGGTGGCCGCCCGGGCGCCCCGGGTCAGCACGGTGATCAAGGTCGACTACCGGCCCGCGGTGTCCGGCGCCCTGACCGCGAAGGTGGCGAGCGTCGACCGCTACCTCGCCGGCGATTGAGCCACACCCGGCCTACCGCCGTCGCTTCCGTGACCGGCGTCAGGGCCGGTGGGACGTGTTCGCCACGATGCCGTGGCTCCAGATTGTCCAGCTGGTGTAGGTGACCGGCCCGCTGGCGGCCGGGGAGGCGGCAAGCCGCCCGCCCGGGGAGGCGGTAGGCCGCTCCGTCGCGGTGGGCCCCGGCGACGCCTGGCGGCCGGGGATATCAAGGTCCCTGATGTCAGCTGGGGGCTTCGAGAACCGCGTCGTCTGCCCACCGCCCACCGAGCGGCCGGTAACAGGGTCGAAGAGCAGCTCATGAACGCTGCGCTCGACGGGCTTGCCGAGGCCTTTCACCTCGTAGCTGACGGCGATCAGCTGGCGGCCGGCGACGGTCACCCGCCGGGCGGTCAGCGCCGGCAGGTCTGCCAGCACGCGGTAGAGCGCGACACGCACCTCCGAACGCAGGATGGGGTCGGCCTCGCTCAGCCGGAACATCAGGGTGGTGTGGAGCGACCCGGCGAACCCGTCCTCGTCGGCGGTGTCCATCCCGGCCATCCTCGCCAGCCCGGAGATCAAGACCCGGCGCAGCGCCGCCGGCTCCGTCGGCAGCCCGGCCCACCACCGCGGCGTCGGCCGGGCGAGCCCGGGACCATGGGCGACGAGCTCGGCCCGTTCCTGCGCGATGTGCAGCGCCCGCTGCCGGGGTCCGGTGTGGCGGTCCGGCACCACCCGGATGGCGATCATCCCCTGCGGATCGAGCCACGACTCCGTCACCAAGCCCCCCGGTACCGCCTCGGACCGCACGTAGATGAACTGGCCGTCGGCCAGCGGGCGGGGCCGGGCGGACGCGGCGGCCGCGATGAGCCTGTCGAACAGCGCCGCCGACGAGGTGGTGGCGGCGGCGTCCGGGCCGGCCGCCGGGCCGCGGCCGCCGATCAGCGCCACCGCGCCCACCGCCACCGCGACGACCAGCGCCGCCGCCATGGCCGGGACGGGCAGGCGCAGGCGGAAGCCGGTACGGGCCGGCCGGGCCGCGGGCGCGCGGCGCACCGCCAGCGCGTGCCAGGTGCGGGCGAGCGACTCGTCCGTGGGTTCGGCGAGGCCGGGCGGCAGCTCCCGGACGGCGATGAGGTCGGGGTCGGAGCGGGTCATCGGGGACCTCCTGGGGTGGATGTGAGCGCGGCGCGGACCTTCGTCCGGGCGCGGTGCAGCGCCGACTGGACGGTGCCGAGCGGCACCCCCAGCGCCTCGGCGATCTGGGCGTACTCCAGCTCGGCGACCGCGTACAGCAGCAGGACGTCGCGCTGCCGGCGGGGCAGCGCCGCCACCGCCCGGGCCACCTCGGCGGCACCCCGGGCGGCGTCCAGGCGGGCCGCGGCCCGCTCGTCGAGCGGCTCGGCCGCGGGCTCCACGCGCGCCACCGCACGCA
>DASQDS010000155.1:0-11999 GCA_035634075.1 Pilimelia sp.
GAGGTGCTCGAGCGCCAGTACACGCGCGAGCTGGCGGGGGTGGAGTTCGCCGTCGAGGACGTGCCGCCGGACCTCAACGTGTACGACTCGGACGTCCTCGAGGACGGCGAGGTCCCCCTCGCCCGCCTGCTGCCCGGCCGCCCCGGCCGGCAGGGACTGCCGCCCCGGATCGTGCTCTACCGGCGCCCGCTGGAATTCCGGGCCGCCGACCGCGACGACCTCGCGGATCTGATCCACGACGTCATCATCGAGCAGGTCGCCAACCTCCTCGGCGTGGACCCGGACGAGATCGACTGACCCGCGACCCCGGTGGCAACCGGGGCGGGCGCCCCCCGGCACCCGCCCCGCGCCACGTCAGTCGACCGCCAGCCGGTCCGCCGCCAGGTTGATCCCGCGTCAGGCGACCCGACGCTTGAGCTTGCGGCGTTCCCGCTCCGAAAGACCCCCCCAGATCCCGAAGCGTTCGTCGTGCCCCAGCGCGTACTCGAGGCACTCAGTCTTCACCTCACACCGCGAGCAGATTCGCTTCGCCTCGCGGGTGGAGCCCCCCTTCTCGGGAAAGAACGCCTCCGGGTCGGTCTGCGAGCACAGCGCCCGCTCCTGCCACTCCGGTGCGTTCCCGAGCAGGTCGGCCACGACAAGTGGGCCGTCCATCAGCGTGCCTCCTTCTTTCGCGCCGGTCGCGGTGCCGGCGCTCCCCCCACGCGGAAGGCGTGTATTTAGCCCTAATCGGTGGTGATTTGCACCTCCGGCTAGAACAACCCCTGTGAAATTACACGCGTGTAATGCGTGCGTCGTCAAGCGGAACCTGATAAATGGGGTCGCCCCGCTCGGCATCGGGTTCGGCTGAGGGGGCCGCGGCACCGCGCGCGCCGCTCCCGGACCATCCGTCGCCGCTTCCCTATCGATCCAGACCGCGACAGGTAACGCCTCCCCGGCGTGTCGCGGCGGAAATTCCACCTGGGCGCGGATCATGTCCGCCGAACGTGCACGCCGGGCGGCGCGTACCCCCTCAGTGGGCCGCGACGCCCACCAGCCCGTACGTCGTGGTGCGCTGCCGGGCGGGCCGGCCGGCCATCGCCGCCATCCCGGCAAGCTGGGCGATCGTACGGGCGGAGCCGTGTTCCGAGCCGGCCATCCGGGAGATCGTCTCCTCCATCAGCGTGCCGCCGAGGTCGTTGCAGCCGCCGCGCAGCATCGCCGCCGTGCCGTCGTCCCCGAGCTTCACCCAGGAGCACTGGATGTTGTCGATCCGGCCGTGCAGCAGCAGGCGGGCCATCGCGTGCACCACCCGGTTCTCCCGCCACGTCGCGCCCGCCCGCGCGACGCCGGCCAGGTAGATCGGCGCGTTCGTGTGCACGAACGGCAGGGGCACGAACTCCGTGAACCCGCCCGTCCGGTCCTGGATGCCGGCCAGCACCCGGAAATGCCCGAGCCAGTGCCGGGGATGGTCCACATGGCCGTACATCATCGTGCTGCTCGACCGCAGTCCCAGCTCGTGCGCCGTGGTGACCACCTCGACCCACGCGGCGGCCGGCAGTTTGCCCTTGGTGAGCACCCAGCGCACGTCGTCGTCCAGGATCTCCGCCGCCGTGCCGGGGATCGTGTCCAACCCGGCCTCGCGCACGCCGGTGAGCCAGTCCCGGATGGAGAGGTTGGCCTTGGCGGCGGCGGTCACCACCTCCATCGGCGAGAAGGCGTGCACGTGCAGGCCGGGGACCCGCGCCTTGACCGCCCGCACCAGGTCCGCGTACGCGGTGGCGGGCAGCTTCGGGTCGATGCCGCCCTGCATGCACACCTCGGTCGCGCCGGCCCGCGACGCCTCCTCCGCCCGGTCGGCCACCTGGTCCAGCGACAGGCGGTACGCGTCGGCGTCGCGCTCGCGCTGGGCGAAGGCGCAGAACCGGCAGCCCACGTAGCAGACGTTCGTGAAGTTGATGTTGCGGTTGACCACGTACGTGACGTCGTCGCCGACCGTGTCGCGGCGCACATCGTCGGCGATCCGGCACAGCTCGTCCAGCGCGGGGCCGTCCGCTCCCAGCAGAGCCAGCGCGGCCGCCTCGTTCGCCGGCGTCAACAGCGCCGCGGGTCGCTCGGCCGCGAGCCGCAGACCGGCGAGCACGTCCGAATCCAGCCGCGGCGGCGCGTCGTCCGTCCCCGCCCGCCGCGCCTGGGCCGCCACCTGCGCCCAGTCGCCGTACACGGAGTCGAAGTCGCCGCGCCTGTCCGCGGAGCGGCCCTCGGTGTCGATGCTGGCGTGCAGGTCCGTCCGCCCACCCGGCTCGAACGCGGCGTCGGGCTCCTGCCATGGCCGCCCCACGGGCCGCGCCGCTTCCACGGCCAGCCCGGTGCCCTCGTCGGCCAGCGCCGCCACGTGCGCCGCCAGCCGCGGATCGATCCACGGTGCGCCCAGCCGCACGTACTCCGGATACACCGTCAGGCGCTCCCGCAGCGTGAAGCCCGCGGCGGCCGACCGCCGGCGCAGCTCCTCGATCGCCGGCCACGGCCGCTCCGGATTCACGTGGTCGGGGGTGACCGGGGAGACACCGCCCCAGTCGTCGATGCCGGCCCGCAGCAGCAGGTCGTACTCGTCGGCGATCAGGTTGGGCGGGGCCTGCAGCCGCGCCCTGGGGCCGAGCACCAGACGGGCGACCGCCACCGTGGCCGCGAGGTCGTGCAGCTCGGCGTCCGGCATCCCGCGCATCGCCGTGTCCGGCTTCGCGCGGAAATTCTGCACGATGGTCTCCTGGACATGGCCGTACTCGCGGGCCGCCCGGCGGATCGCGAACAGCGCGTCGGCGCGCTCCGCGCGGGTCTCGCCGATGCCGATGAGGACACCCGTGGTGAACGGGACACCGACCCGGCCGGCGTCGTCGAGCACCCGGAGCCGGACGGCCGGCTCCTTGTCCGGCGAGCCGTAGTGCGGGCCGCCGGGCTCGCTCCAGAGCCGGGTGGCGGTCGTCTCCAGCATCATGCCCATGCTGGGCGCCACCGGCTTCAGCCGCTGCAGATCCGACCACGACAGCACGCCCGGGTTGAGGTGCGGCAGCAGACCCGTCTCCTCCAGCACGGCGATCGCGCTGGCCCGCACGTAGTCCACGGTGGAGTCGTAACCGCGCTCGGTCAACCAGTCCCGCGCCGCGGGCCACCGCTCCTCGGGCCGGTCGCCGAGCGTGAACAGCGCCTCCTTGCAGCCCATCGCTGCCCCGGCGGCGGCGATGGCCAACACCTCCGCACGATCCAGGAACGCCGCCGGCAGCCGGTGCGGCACGGTGGCGAACGTGCAGTAGTGACACCGGTCACGGCAGAGCCGGGTCAGCGGGATGAAGACCTTTTTCGAGTACGTGACGACGCCCGGCCGGCCGGCCGCCACGAGCCCGGCGTCCCGGACGGACCCGGCCGCCGCGAGGAGATCGTCGAGCGCGGCCCCCCGCGCGGCCAGCAGGACCGCCGCCTCGGGGACGTCGAGCGACCGCCCGTCGACGGCGCGGCGCAGGGCGCGGCGGATGCTGGACTCGTTCGCGAGCGGTTCGCTGACCTGATCCCCCACTGCAGCCTCGGCCGTCCCCCCGACACGGCCCGGTGGTGTGGCGGCCCGTGTCAGTGCCGGGGTGGCTCCTGCCCCGGCCGGATGATGTGGGTCTGCTGCGTCTCGTCCCCGCCGCCGACCGGCCGGAACATCCGTGTGGGGTCGCTCTGCCCGCCTGGGTCTTCGAGGGGCACGGCCGGCGCCGGCGGCGCCGAGGACGGGGCGCCGGACACGGGCGCCGACGGCGTGCCGTAGGTCACCGGCCCGCCGGGCACGGGCCCGCCGAACTGGTTGCCGCCGGGCTGCGGGCCGCCGGGCTGGAGGTTGCCTGGCTGAGGGTTGAAGCCGCCGGTCGGCGGCGGGCCCGAAGCCGGCGGGCCGGTCGTGGGCGCGGCCGCGCCGCCGTAGGACACCTGGCCGGCCGGATAGCCGGCACCCTGGGGCGGCGTGCCGTACGACGGGGGGCCCGGCTGGCCGTACGACGGCTGCTGCCCGTACCCCTGCGGGTAGCCCGAGGTGGGGTGGCCCTGCTGCCCGCCGTAGCCGGTCTGGCCGCCGTAGCCCGGCTGCGGGCCGCCATAGCCCGGCTGGCCGCCGAAGCCCGGCTGGCCGCCGTAGCCCGGCTGCGGGCCGCCATAGCCCGGCTGGCCGGGCTGGCCGTACTGCCCGAAGCCGGGCGCCACCGCCGGCCGGGGCACGTAGAACAGGCCGCGCCACACCCGATACACCACGTACAGGGCAACGCCCAGCACCGCGAGGTAGGCCAGCCGCGCCAACAGGCTCTCGAAGGCGCCCTTGCCGCCGGCGTCCCCGCTGAGCTGGCCGACCAGGCCGAGCAGCGTGCCGAAGAGGAGCCCGAAGCCGGCCGCGACGGCGAGCTCGACGAGCGCCACGATGGTGATGAGGCGGGCCCGCGGCAGCCGCGGCGCCACGTGGGTGGCCAGCAGCACCGCGAGGAGCGGGAACAGGATCGTGCCCAGGTTGACGAAGGAGCCGAAGCGCTCCGACGCCAGCAGCGGGAACGACTGCGGGGCGTACCGGTAGCCGGCCGGCACGAGGCTGATCAGCGCCACGAACAGCAGGACGGCCGTCGCACCCACCAGGACGAGTGCGGCCAGCTCGCGCACCGGCTCGGTGTGCTGGCGCGCCGGCGTGTCGGCGCCCGCGGGCTCGGGTTGGCTGGTCACCACTCCCCCTGTCTACGTTGGCGGCCCCGCAGCGGCGCGGTCTCTGCGAGAGGGCGCAGCGGGACGTGGACCTGAACGCCGTGAGCCTAGCGGCCCGGTGCGACCGGGCGTGGCCCGATCCACCCCGCGGACCGCCGGGCGCCGGCCCGTCGGACCCGTACGCCAGGATGGGGCCATGCGCATCGTGGTGTTGGCGGGGGGCGTCGGCGGGGCCCGGTTCCTGATGGGTGTGCGGGCGTTCGCCCGGCAGACCGGCGCCGAGGTCACCGCCGTGGTCAACGTCGGCGACGACGCGATCATGCACGGCCTGCGGATCTGCCCCGATCTCGACAGCGTCATGTACACGCTGGGCGGCGGCGCCGACACCGACCGCGGCTGGGGCCGGGCGGGCGAGACCTGGACGGTGCGGGAGGAGCTGGCGGCGTACGAGGCCGAGCCGACGTGGTTCTCCCTCGGCGACCGGGACATCGGCACCCACCTCGTGCGCACCCGGATGCTCGCGGCGGGCTACCCGCTGTCGGCCGTCACGGCCGCGCTCTGCGCCCGCTGGCAGCCGGGCGTCCAGCTGCTGCCGGCGACCGACGACCGGCTGGAGACCCACGTGGTCGTGCCCGAGGAGGGTGGCGGCCAGCGGGCGATCCACTTCCAGGAGTGGTGGGTGCGGCACAAGGCGGGCCTGCCGGCGCGGCGGTTCGTGTTCGTGGGGGCGGAGGCGGCCACACCCGCGCCGGGTGTGCTGGCCGCGCTCGCCGCCGCGGACCTGGTCCTGGTCGCGCCGAGCAACCCGGTCGTCAGCATCGCGCCGATCCTCGCCGTGCCCGGCCTGCGCGCGGCCGTCGCGGGCGCCGCCGCCCCGGTCGTCGGCGTGTCGCCGATCATCAACGGCGCGCCGGTGCGCGGCATGGCCGACCGTTGCCTGGCCGCGATCGGCGTCGAGTGCACGGCCGCGGGCGTGGGCCGGCTCTACGGCGGGCGGGGCGCGGCGGGCACGCCGGTGGACGGCGGCGACGCGGCCGCGGACGGGCTGCTCGACGCGTGGTTGGTGGCCGTCGACGACGCGGCGACCGAGGTGCCCGGGGCGCGGGTGTCCGCCGTGCCGCTGTGGATGACGGACGAGGCGGCGACCGCGGCGATGGTGCGGGCGGCGGTCGAGGTGGCCGGGGTCGGGTGACGCGGGTGCCGCTGGAGATCGTGCCGCTGACCGGCATGGGCGAGGTCCGTCCCGGGGACGACCTGGCCGCCATGATCGTGGCGGCCGGCCCGTGGCTGCGTGCCGGCGACGTGCTGGTGGTGACCAGCAAGGTGGTCTCCAAGGCCGAGGGGCGGCTGGTCGACGCGCCCGCCGCCGGGCCGGCCCGCGACGCCGCGCGCGAGGCCGCCATCACCGCCGAGACGGCCCGGCTGGTGGCGCGGCGCGGCCCCACCCGGATCGTGCAGACGCACCACGGCTTCGTGATGGCCGCCGCCGGCGTCGACGCGTCCAACGTCGCGCCGGACAAGCTGGTGCTGCTGCCCAAGGACCCGGACGCCGCGGCGCGCGGCCTGCGGGCCGCCCTGCGCGACCGGTTCGGGCTCCGGGTGGCGGTGATCGTCTCGGACACCATGGGCCGCACGTGGCGGGTCGGGTTGACGGACGTCGCGCTGGGTGCCGCCGGCCTGCCGCCGGTCCGCGACCACCGGGGGGAGGTCGACCCGTACGGCAACGAGCTGCAGCTCACCCAGATGGCGATCGTGGACGAGATGGCGGGCGCGGCCGAGTTGGTGAAGGGTAAGCACGACGGCGTCCCGGTGGCGGTGGTCCGCGGCTACCCGGGGCTGACCGGCGGCGAACCGGACGGGCCGGGGGTGGCGGCCCTGATCCGGGACCCGGCGGAGGACCTGTTCTCCCTCGGCACGGCGGAGGCGCGGGCCGAGGGCCTGCGGGCCGCGGCGACACTGCCGGCCACCCGGCTGACCGACGCACCGCCAGCCGACACCGCGCCAGCCGACACGCCGCCCGTCGATCCGGCGGCCATCGCCGCCGCTCTCGCCACCGTGCGTGCCGTCACCGCTCCGGGCACGCGGTTGGTGCCGGTGGCCGAGCCGGCCGTCCGCGCCCGGCTCGCACCCGGCTTGCCGCCCACCGGGGCATTGATCGCCGCGCACCTCGACGGGCCGACGGCCGACACCACCGCGCTGCTCCTGTTGGGGGCCGACCTGCACCGCCTGCGCGCCGCGCTGGCCGCGCAGGGCCTCGCGTCCACCATCCTGCCCGCCCCGGCCGGCGACCCCGGCGCCCCCCTGGCCCTGGTGGCCGCCGCCGCGCCCCGCCGGTAGGCCGCCGTCGCCCGCGCCACGGGCGGGAACACCAGCGGAGCCGGCCGGATCAGTGCACCCAGAGGGCCACCCGGTGGTCTTCGTCGGTGACGTAGTAGCAGGTGCCGTCCACCTCGGCCAGTCCCTCCACGTTGCGGAACGGGGCGAGGTCCGCGACCAGCTCGGCGGGTGTCGCCGGCCCCCCGCCGGCCGGCAGGCGGAACCGCACGTGCCGGCTGGTGACGTCGCCGCCCGTCGGGTGGTCGTCGAGCAGCACCGAGCCCTTGCCGGTCGCGTCGATGGAGCCGATGATCGCGTCGAAGCCGCCGTCGGGGCGGGCCGACAGTGCCCGCAGGCCGGTGAGCGCCCCGGGCGGTGTCACGCCGGTCAGCACGTACGCGGCGACGACCGTCGGCCACGTACGCGGGTCGTTGTCGAACATGCCGGCCACGTCGGCGATCTCCACGAGGATCGGCTCGCCGGCCTCGGTCACCGGAAAACGCAGGCCGAGCAGCAGCGTGCCGGCCGGGGTGAACGCCGCGGCCTCGACGTTGAGGGGCTGGTCACCGGCGGCCAGCCGGCTGATCCACGTCTTCGCCTTCGCCGCGCCCCGGGCGAGGGTCGCCACGATGAACTGCGCCTGCACCCGCTCGCCGGGCTTCAGTGCCGCGATCGACGCGCCGCGCAGCGCGTCGTTGATGGCGCGGTGCAGCCGGAACTGGTTGCGGACCACCTGCAGCCGCACGATGCCGGCCGCCGCGTCGGCCTCCCGGAGCCGGGCGAAGAACGCCCGGCGCGGACGCAGCGGGCCGCCCTTGGAGCCGAAGTGGGAGCCGACGACGTACACGAAACCGTCCGGGGAGGCCGCCAGGGCCTCGCCGTCCTCCGTGCGCCCGGCCTCGCGGCCCGCGCCAGCCCCCATGTGGTGCGCGGCCCACCGGCCGTCGGCCAGCTCCACCAGCAGGGCCAGGCACTGCTCGACGGGCCCCTCGTCCAGCACCGTCCAGAACGCCCGGCGCGCACCGTGCGCCGCCAGCAGCTCCGGCGACCGGACGGGCAGCAGGTCGCTGGCCTCGTTGCAGCCGACATTCAGCTCGACAGGGGTCACTGGCAACGTCATCGGCTCAGCGTACGGCCGGCCCGCCAGCCCCGGCTCAGATGTACGCGGTCTCGCCGCGCTCCGTCAGCTCATCCACCAGCCGCTTGACCGCCTGGGCGCGCCCGCGGGGGCACAGCAGCAGGACGTCCGGCGTGTCCACCACGATGAGATCCCGCAGCCCGAGGGCGGCGATCAGCCTGCCGGAGTGCGGGACGACGACGAGGCCGCGGCAGTCGTCCAGCAGCACACCGGGCTTCTCGCCCTCCGCGGCGCCCAGCACCACGTTCCCGTCCGCGTCGGCCGGCAGCATGTCGCCGACGGTGTGGAAGTCGCCCACGTCGGTCCAGCCGAAATCGCCGGGAACGGTCGCCACCAACCCGGCCGCCGCCGCCCCTTCCATGACCGCGTAGTCGACGGAGATGCGGGGCAGCGTCGGCCACAGGTCGGCCAGCACGACGTCCTGCCGGTCGGTGCCCCAGGCGGCGGCGATCTCGGTCAGCCCGGCGTGCAGGGCGGGTTGCTGCCGGGCCAGCTCGGCCAGGAAGGCCTCCACCCGCCAGAGGAACATGCCGGCATTCCACAGGTAGCGCCCGGACTCGACGTAGTCCACCGCCACGTCGTACGCCGGCTTCTCGGTGAACGCCTCCACCCGGCGGACGGGGCCGTCGGCGAGCGGTGCGCCGCACCGCAGGTAGCCATACCCGGTCTCCGGACGGGTCGGGGTGATGCCGAGGGTCATGAGGTGGCCGGCGGCCGCGCCGAGCGCGGCCTGGCGCACCACCTCGACGTAGCCGTCCGCGTCCGCGATCAGGTGGTCGGCGGCGAAGGAACCCATGATCGCGTCCGGGTCGCGGCGGGAGATCACGGCGGCGGCCAGGCCGATCGCCGCGCAGGAGTCGCGCGGCGACGGCTCGACCAGGATGTTCTCCTCGGGGAGCTCCGGCAGCTGGCGGGCCACCGCCGCCACGTGGGCCGCGCCCGTCACCACGAAGGTGCGCCCGGGACCGGACAGCGGCGCCAGCCGGCTGACGGTCGCCTGCAGCAGCGTCGCCGGCGTGCCGGTGAGCGCGTGCAGGAACTTCGGGTGGCCGGCGCGCGACAGCGGCCACAACCGCGTACCGCTACCGCCCGCGGGAATGACGGCGTAGAGCATCAGCCCATCATGCCCGACCATGGGTCGTGCCCGGCTCAGGCGGCGACGGCGCGGCTCCACGCTGCCACGTGCACCTCGGCGCTGCTGTCCCAGGTGAATTCCTTCGCCCGGTTGAAGCCGGCCTTCGCCAGCATGAGCCGGCGTTCCGAGTCGTCCAGCAGCGCGGCCAGGTCGGCGGCGATCTGGGCCGGGTCCTCGCTCGTGTACGCCACCGCGTCACCGCCGACCTCGGGCAGCGACAGGCGGGGCGTGGTGAGCACCGGGGCGGCGCACGCCATCGCCTCCAGGATCGGCAGGCCGAACCCCTCGCCGTACGACGGGTACGCGGCCACCAGCGCCCCGCCGAGGAAACCGGGCAGGTCCGCGTACCGCAGGTAGCCCGGCCGCAGCAGGCGCAGGTGGGGCGGCACGTCGGCCACCGCGCGGTCGATGTCGTCGTCGTGCCCCTGGCCGCCGGCGATGACGAGCGCGGGCGGATCCTGCCGGTCGCGCACGGCCAGCGTCCAGCCGCGGATCAGATTCGGTACGTTCTTGCGTGGCTCCTTGGCGCCCAGGAAGGCCACGTAGGCGGTGTTGCCGAGGCCGAGGCGGGCGCGCACCCGGGCCTTCTCCTCCTCGCCCGGGGCATGGAACGCGGCGTGGTCCACCCCGTGGTACGCCACGTCGATGCGCCCGGCGTCGGCGTCCAGCAGCCGGATGAGCTCGTCGCGGGTCGCCTTGCTCGGCACGATCACCCGGGCGGCGCGGCGCAGCGAAGTCTTGATCGCGCTGCGGAAGAAGGTGCGCCGGGACTTGTCGTAATGCTCCGGCTCGGTGAAGAAGGTGGCGTCGTGCACGGTGACCGTCACCGGGCAACCCGCCCGCAGCGGGCAGGTGTAGAACGGCGAGTGCAGCACCTGCGCGTCCAGCTGCTGGGCGAGCATCGGCAGGCCGGTCTGCTCCCAGGCCAGGCGGGCCGGCCGGTGTGCCAGGGCGGCGGGCGCGCCGATGACCTCGGCCCCGGGCAGCACCCGGGAATACCGCTCCACGTCGGTGCGCTGGGCGACCACCAGCAGGTCCACCCCGGTGCCCGTGATCTTCCCCAGCGCGCCGAGCAGGCCGTCGACGTATCTGCCGACGCCGCCTCTGTCGGCGGGGACGCTGGTGGCGTCGACGAGTACGCGGGGCGGGCGACCGGCGGTCACAGGGCGGCTCCTAGGCAGGGCGGCGGCGGTTGCGTGGGGCTCGCTACGGAGTGTCCCCGTTCCGCCTGTGGGGAACACCACGTGCGCGCCAAGCCTACGCCGAGACGAGCGGCCGCTCACGACCCCGACGCGGTGCTCACCGGCGGTTTCCCCGTTCGATGTCCGCGCCTCAACTCGCCGGTATCGGTTGGTCACCGACCGTGCCGAAGGGATACTGGCCGACGCCGTCCACGACGAACCGACCCACGCCCGCGACCACCCGCCAGACGGCCAGCTCCGCCGGCGCGTCGCCGTCGTACTGCCCCGGGACGGGCACATCGCCGTCCACACCGAACTGTCTGCTCTGCTGTCCCCGCACCGTGAACCGGTGCGAACCGGGCGACCAGATCGCGGGCTCGACGTCGCCGTCGCCGTCGTAATCGGCCGGGACGGGGACGTCCGACGGGTCACCCAACCGGAACCGGCCCACGCCGCGAATGTGCCAGTCCCCCGTGCTGGGCCGCCACACGGCCAGATCCTCGCGGCCGTCGCCGTCGTAGTCCGCCGGCAGCGGCACGTCGCCGAACACGGCACCCCAGTTCACCGTCGGGGCCGCGGCGTTGTACCAGTTCCCGCTCGTGCGGCTGAACACCAACGGCTCCGCCCGGCCGTTGCCGTCCGTGTCGGCCGGCACCGGCACGTGGGCGACGTTTCCCCAGGTGAGGCGGCGAAGCGTCCGCGATGCGGAGTAGCGGATCACCCAGCCACCGGTGTCCGGCCGCCACGTGGCGAGGTCCGTCCGCCCGTCGCCGTCGTAGTCCGCCGGCGCGGGCACGTCGCCCGCCGCGCCCCGCAGCAGGGGGGCGGCCGTGCCACGCAGCCGCCAGGTGGCGTCCGACGGGCGCCACACCGTCAGCCGGGCCCGCAGCGCCGCCGGGTTCAGCCACGGGCCCAGCAGGGCGGCCACCCGCTGCCGGAGCAGCGGCAGGACCGCCAGGCCACGGGCACCGGGGCAGCTGGTCCGGTTGGTCAGCCCGTGCGGAAATATCCGCGGGACGGTGACGGTCGTGCCGGCCGGGTGCCGGGAGGACGACCCGCCGCCGGTCAGGCGCGTCGACCCGCGCGGATCGGCCGCCGGCGCGAGCGAGAACTTCCAGGCGGCGTACCGCGCCGCGGCCTCCACGGCCCGGCGGGGCACCGACGTCCCGCGGTGGTCGCCGATGAACGCCACGCCGGTGGTGTTCGAGTTGAACCCGCCGGTGTGCGCCCCGACGACGGCTGTCGACAGCCCGCCCCGCCGGCCCTCCCACACCCGGCCGAAGCGGTCGACAAGCACGTTGTACCCGATGTCACCCCAGCCCCGGCTGACCGCGTGGAAGTGGAGGATGGACCGCAGGATCGCCGGCACCTGACCGGCGCTGTAGCTGTTGGTCGTGGCCGTGTGGTGCACCGCCACCGCCTTGATCCACGGCCGGTACCGGGGACCCCAGGTCGCCTTGCGCTCGTCCGCCCCCCAGGTGGCCCGCCGGTAGATCGGCGGCATCGGCACCCGCGCCGGCAGCACCGCCGGTCC
>DASQDS010000156.1:0-3980 GCA_035634075.1 Pilimelia sp.
CGCCGCGGCGGGCGGGGCGGGTTCAGCCCCGCCGGCCACAGGCGGCACCGGAGCGACCGACGCCGGGCCGACCGCCACGGACGCGGCCGGCTGGGGCTGGGGCTGGGCGGTTTCCGCCAGCGTCGCGGGCCGGGACGACGGGATCGCCGCCGGCCTGCCCGGGCCGGCGCCGCCGGACCCGGGGTCGGAACCGCGTGGCCGCAGCCGGGCGGCGCCGGTCAGGTCTGGCACCGGCACGCCGAGCCGGGCGGCGATGTCCGGCACCTGCGCCGGGTCCACCACGTAGACGATTTCCCGCGTCCGGGAGGGCCACGCCAGGGCGCCGATGCCGAGCAGAAGCAGCAGGCTGCCGAGGATCAGCAGCCCCCAGGCGCTGGAGTTGAGCCAGCCGGGCCGCAGTTCGGCGGTGGCGGTGACGGTGCCGGGCCGCTGGCCGTCCGCCGCCATGATGACGAGCGACATGGACCGGTCGCCGACCTCGGCCGGGCTCCAGTCCAGGGCCCCGACGCCGCTGCCGGCCCAGAAGCGCTGGTTGCCGGGGGCGCCGGGCGGTCCGGCCGCGCCCCGCACGGTGCTGCCCCGCACCGGCAGCTCCCCGCGGGCCAGTCGTACCTCGGTCAGCCGGGTGTGTTCCGTGCCGGCCAGGTAGCGCGCCGCGTCGGCCGCGGGCGCCAGCCCGACGAACGCCGGCCGGCCGCCGGCCTGGGCGGCGACCCGCAGATGGGTGCCTTCGGACCGGGCGAACGGCGCCTGCCGGCGCAGCAGCGCGTCGACGTCGGGCACCACGACCGCGTACCCGGACGTGCGGATCGCCTCCACGTCCCCGCTGAACGCCCCGCCGGCGTCCCGGTGCTGCATGGCGGTCCAGAGGCCGGCCCCGGCCAGCACCAGCGGCAGGCCGACGGTGATCAACAGGATTCCCAGAATCGTGCGTACGACCCGCATCAACGTGTCCCCCTCCGACGCATACTGGCCAGACCATACAGCGGCAAATAGGCCGTTTGAGGGCTAATCGGTACGAGAAGGTTGCGTTCACCAGGAGAAATGACAAAGGGCCCGCCAGCGCGGTACGCCGACGGGCCCTTTCCTGCGACGATCTCAGGCGCGTTTGCGGGTCCTGGCGTACGCCAGGCCGCCCAGCCCGACGCCCGCGAGGCCGGCGACGAGACCGGCGATTCCCAGGGTGAGCGCGAGGCCCGTCGAGTCGGCGTCCGAATCGGCCAGGTCCTCGGCGGCGGACACCGGCTTCGGCGACGCCGCGCCGGCCGCCGCGGCCGCCGTCAGGCTGAGCACCGGCGCCGGGCTCTCCGGCTCCTCGCCGCCGGCGACCGGCTCCTCGATCCAGCGGACCACGTTGCCGTCCGAGTACGTCTGCAGTGCCTTGAACACCAGCCGGTCGACCTCGGGCAGCGGGCCGAGCGACACGGGGAACTCCTGGAACTCGCCGGGCCGCACACCCGCGCCCTGGGCCGCCGTCCAGGTGATCTTCGTGACCACCTCGGTGACCGGGGCGCCGTGCGCCTCGACCGGCTTGGCCGGCTTGCCCTTCTGCACCGCCACCGTCCAGCCCGGCACCGGCATCACCGAGACCGACGGGACGGGCGCGTCCACCGGGAACGTGACCTCCACCTTGGTCGTCGAGGCCGTGTCGCTCTCCGTCGGCACCCGGAACGCGACCCGGGTGAAGCCACCCTGGTCGGCCTCCCGGGGGTTGACGGTGACGTGGGCGGACGCGGGGGCGGCGAAGCCCAGGACGCCGCTCAGCGTGGCGCCGAGGGCGAGCAGGGCCGCCGCCGCGACGGTGCGGGGACGTGGCATGGATGTGTTCCCTTTCCTTCTGTGCTGACCGAATCAGGTGATGGGCACGGTGGCGGTCACCGTCGCCTGGTCGATGTCGGAGATCCGCAGGGTGAACCGGAGCTGCCAGCTGCCGGCCGACGGCACGGAGAACGAGCCGGTGGCGTGGTTGTCGGTCAACCGCACCAGCGGGACGGCGATCGGTTCCACTCCCGCCGCGGGCAGCGCCGCCCGGGCCTGCCACTCCACGACGCGCAGCGGCTTGCCGGCCGGCGTGTACGCGTACAGATGCACGTTGTTGCGGCCCACGGTCGCCGGCTCCACCTGGACCTCCAGCTTGTACAGGGAACTCGTCACCACCGTCGTGACGGGGCCGGCAGGCGTGGCGTCCGACGCCTCCGCCGTGCGGGCCGGCGTCGTCTGGACGAGCACGGCCGTCAAGATGAGGATCACGGTCGCCACCCCCAGCTCCACGGCCACGGCCCGGCGCATCGTGCCCGGCCGGCCAGCCGCCGCCCCCCGCAGGATCAGGCGCCGGGCGTACGCCGCGACGCCCAGCACGGCGGCGAAGAGCACCGCCTTGGCGATGATCAGGCGGCCGTACGCCGTGCCGACCAGCGCGCCCGGGGAGGCCACCTCGATGACGGCCTGCGTGACGCCGGCCAGCGCCAGGGCGCCGACGGCTGTCGCCGCCCACCGCGACCAGACGGGCAGGATCGCCCCGAGCTCGCCCTCGTCCGCCCAGCGCAGCAGGAAACCGAACAGCATCACCAGGCCGCCGAGCCACACCGCCGCGCTGGCCAGGTGCACCGCGTCGATGACCACCGAGACCGCGGGGACGGGCGTGCCGGCGGGGTGCCCGGACAGCGGCCAGGTGACGAGCGCCACCACGCCGAGGACGCCGAGGATGGCCCGGTCGGCGACCCCGCCCCGGCCGCGCAGCAGCTGCGGGAGGAGCAACGCGGCGGCGGCCAGCGCGAACAGCCGGACGACGTGCGCGGTACCGAACGGGCTGCCGAAGACCTCCCGCAGGTCGGCGCCCGTCAGGTCGGTCAGCGCGATGCCGCTGGCGTACGGGGCCTGCAGCAGCACCCCCGCGATGGTGCTGGCCACCACGAGGGTGAACCCGGTCCACACGAGCCGGCCCGGCAGCGCCCGGGGCAGCCGGGACGGCCACAGGAACGCCAGCACGAGCAGCGGGCCGATGAGGAGCACCAGCCCGGCATACCCGAGATACTTCGCCACCGGCAGGGCGGAGGCGACGAACGGGTCGATCTCGTCGGCGTCCACCGTCGGCGCCGTGTCGGACGGCGCGCCGACCGAGTACGTGAACCCGCCGGCCACCGGGTGGCTGTCGGCCGAGATGACCCGGTAGCTCACCAGGTACGTACCGCGCGCGCCGCCGGGCCGCAGGGTGACGGTCACCGTGCCCCCGGTCACCACCGGATCGCCCACGTCCACCCGCTTGCCGTCCGGCGCGATCACCCGGATCTTGTCCGGGACCAGGCGGACGCCCTCGCTGAAGGTGAGCGTGACCTCGGTCGGCGCCTGCTGGACCACCGCCTCGGCGGCCGGCGCCGTACGGGTGAGCACCGCGTGCGCGCTGGCGGGAGCCGCGGGCAGCAGGAGGGCGGCCAGGGCCGCCACGGCGAGGACGGCGAATCCGGCCGCCCGGCGAACGCACACACTCATGGTCGTCATGTTCGCCGACCCGGGCGATCGACGCGAACGGACGGCACCGGGCCGGTCACGCGGACGCCGGTCTCGCGGGGGCAGCCGGTCATGCGGGGGCGGTCACGGTCGGCCGGGCGGCGGCGGGCGGCGCCGAGCGGCCCAGCGCCCACAGCAGCGCGGCCTGCGCCCCGGCGGCCAGGTGCCCGACCTCGTGCACCAGCGCGGTGCTCGCGTTCGCCATGTCCACCACACTGGTCAGCGCCAGGCAGCCGGCCAGCACGACCGCCACGGGGACGAACGCGCGGGCCCGCTGCGGCCGGTACGCCGCCAGGGCGAAGCCCACGGCCAGCGCCAGCTCGAAGGAGGCCATCTCGCGGCTGACGTGCGGGTTGGCGCCGAGGCCCGCGCCGCCGAGCAGCACGGGCACGGCCACCGCGACCTGGGCGACGGCCGCCAACGCCACCGCCCAGCGCAGCACCTGCCGCCGGGCCTGCGCCGCCGCGCGCGCC
>DASQDS010000157.1:0-12275 GCA_035634075.1 Pilimelia sp.
GGCGCCGGTGGTCGGCCGGCGCTGGGTGCTGAGCCCGCCGATGGGGGCGCTCGCCGCGGCCGCCCTGCCGGCCGTGATCGCCCTCACCGCCATCGCGCCGGCATTGGTGGTCGCCTTGGTCGACCCGTTCCAGGCGCTCAAGGGCATCTGGGAGGGGCCGCCGGAGGTGCTGCTGCGGCCGGCCGTCGACGTGGACAGCACGGCCGCCGTCGCCGCGCTGCTCCTCACGATCGCCGCCGCGCTCGCCGCGGTGGGGTTCGGTGCCGGGCACACGGCCGAGGCGTTCCCCGTCGTCCTGCCCGGGGCGGCGGTCACCCTGCTGATCACACCGATCGCCCTGCACGCCCGGTGGCCCGCCGCCACGCTCGCGGCGCTGGCCGTGTTCACGCTGACGATGCTGGGCCTGGCGCTGGCCCCGCCCCCGCCGGACACCGAACGCGCGCGGCCGCTGCGCGGCACCCGCCAGCTCGTCTTCGCCATCGGCCTGGCGGCGGGCGGGGCCGGGCTCGCCGGCAGCCTCGCCACCCAGCGGTTGACCCTGGTCACGCTCGGCGGTGCGGTCGGGGTCGGGGTGGCCGCCGCCGTCGGCGGCCGCACGCAGACCGCCCGGATCCTCGGCTGGCTGTTCGCCGCCACGTTCGCGCAGCTCTTCGTCCTCACCGCGAGCCTGGTCGCCGGCCTGGCCCGGACCTGGTCCTCCTTCGGCGTCCTGGCCGTCGGGGCGGCGCTCCTCGTGGTCGCCGCCCTGCTGCCCCGGCTGCGCCGGCCGGAGGCCGCCCGCGAGGCCGCCACCGTGGAGTGGAGCGGGTACGCGTCGGCTCTGCTCGCGGTCGCGCTGGCGTACGAGTCGATCCCGCACGTTGCCGCGCTGCTGGCGGCGTGGGGGGCGGTGCTCGGCGTCTCGTCCGCGCGGCCCGGGCGCCGCCCGGTCGAGCGGCGCGCGCTGTTCTGGTCGGCCATGATCTTCGAGGTGGTCGCCTGGTGGCTGCTCATGACGGTGGCGGAGGTCGCCCTGCCGGAGGCGTACACGCTGCCGTTCGCGCTCGTCTGCCTCGTCGTCGGCATGGTGGAGCTGCGCCAGCGGCCCGAGATGGGCAGCTGGGCGGCCTACGGGCCGGCGCTCGTCGCGGCGTTCCTGCCCACCCTGGTGATCGTGCTGACCACCGACACCAGCACGCTGCGCCAGGTCCTGCTGCTGCTGGGCGGCGTGGCGACGCTGATCGCCGGCTCGATGCGCCGGCAACGGGCGCCCGTGGTGGTCGGCGCCGTCGTGACGGCGATCGCGGCGATCCACGCGCTGACGATGTACCGGCCGTGGCTCGTGCTGATCCCCGTCGGCACCGTGCTGCTGGTGCTCGGCGCGAACTACGAGAAGCGGCGCCGCGACCTGCAACGCCTCCGGGGCGCCCTCAAGGGCATGCGCTGACGGTCAGGTGAGCGAGGCGCGCAGGGCGGCGTCCTTCTCCGCCACCAGCGTCTCCAGCCCCTCCTGAAACGCCGCCATCCGGGCGCGCAGCCCCTCGTCGGATGCGGCGAGGATGCGCACGGCGAGCAGCCCGGCGTTGCGGGCGCCGCCGACCGAGACCGTGGCCACCGGCACGCCCGCCGGCATCTGCACGATCGACAGCAGCGAGTCCATCCCGTCCAGGTGCTTCAGCGGCACGGGCACACCGATCACCGGCAAGGGCGTCACCGACGCCACCATGCCCGGGAGGTGGGCGGCGCCGCCGGCGCCCGCGATGATCACCTGTAGGCCCCGGCCGGCCGCGGCGGCGCCGTAGTCGAGCATCGCCCGCGGGGTCCGGTGCGCCGAGACGACCCGGATCTCGTACGGCACGTCGAACTCGGCCAGCGCCGCCGCGGCGGCGGCCATGGTCGGCCAGTCCGAGTCACTTCCCATGATCACACCGACGGACATCTCAGCGCCCCTCTTGCAGCCAGCGGGCGGCGCGGCGGGCGCGCGCCCGGACGGTCTCCAGGTCCTCGCCGAGCGCCGTCACGTGCCCGATCTTGCGGCCGGGCCGGACCTGCTTGCCGTACACGTGCACCTTGACCGCCGGGTCGGCGGCGAACAGGTGGTGCAGGCGCTCGTCGATGGACGGCCCGCCCGGCTCGCCGCCGAGCACGTTCGCCATCACCACCGCGGGCGCGGCCAGCGCCGTGTCGCCCATCGGGTAATCCAGGACCGCGCGCAGGTGCTGCTCGAACTGCGACGTGCGCGCGCCCTCGATCGTCCAGTGACCCGAGTTGTGCGGCCGCATCGCCAGCTCGTTGACCAGGAGGCCGGCGTCGGTCTCGAACAGCTCCACCGCCAGCAGCCCGACGACGCCCAGCGTGGTGGCCAGGCCGATGGCCAGCTCCTGGGCCTGCACGGCCAGGGCCTCCGGCAGGCCGGGGGCGGGCGCCAGCACCTCGACGCAGATGCCGTCGCGCTGGACCGTCTCCACGACCGGGTACGCCGCCACCTGCCCGAACGGGGAGCGCGCGACCAGGGCGGCCAGCTCGCGGCGCAGCCCGACACGCTCCTCCACGAGCAGCGGCGTGCCGGTGCCGATCAGCTCGGCCGCCCGCGCCGCGTCGGCGACCGGCCAGACCCCGCGCCCGTCGTACCCGCCGCGCACCGCCTTGGCGATGACCGGCCAGCCGGTCTCGGCGGCCAGCCCGGTGACGTCGTCGAGCGAGGCAACCGCCCGCCAGCGCGGAGCCGGCGCCCCGAGCGCGGCGAGCCGCTCCCGCATGGCCAGCTTGTCGCGCGCGTAGTGCAGGGCGTCCGCCGGCGGGTGCACGGTCACCCCCTCGGCGGCCAGCGCCCGGATGTGTTCGGTCGGCACGTGCTCGTGGTCGAAGGTGACCACGTCGCAGCCCTTCGCGAACAGTCGCAGCGCCGCCAGGTCGGTGTGGTGGCCCAGGTGCACGTCGGCGGCGACCAGCGCCGCCCCGTCGTCGGGCCCGATCGCCAGCACGCGCAGTGACTGGCCCAGGGCGATGGCGGCCTGGTGGGTCATCCGGGCCAGTTGCCCGCCGCCCACCATGCCGACCACGGGAAGTCCGGTTCGGGTGTCCATCTCGCCGGCAAGCGTAATGGCCCCCCACCCCGGCGCCGACGTCCCCCGTCACGTGACCGCGTGATCAAGGGATCCGGGCCGCGACACGCCGGCGCCGGCGGCACCGGCCCCCTGATCGACCCGGCGATTCCGCCGGGTCAGCGCGGCCACCTCGCGGCGGGTGCGCCAGCTGATCAGGGGGGCGCCGATCAGGGTGGGGGCCACCCAGGCCAGCGGGTGGCCGTTGGCGACCTGCACCACGAAGGCGGTCACGAAGGCGATCACGCTGCTGCCCATGCAGTTGAGGTGCCACACCCGCCACCGGCCCGGTGCGCCCAGGCGCGGCCGCCGACGGGCCAGCCACACGCCCGCGCCGACCCAGCCCACGGTCAGGACGCCGAGCACGGCCAGCCCGGCCAGGGCCGCCGGGTCGTACGCCACCAGCACGAACGCGGTGAGGCACAGCAGTGCCGCGGCGATCGCGTACGCCCGCCCGAGCCAGGTGTGCGCGCCCCGCCGCTTGCGCACGAACAGCACGGGGCCGGCGAGCAGCAGGCCCGCCGTGCCGGCCGCGACGTGGACGGCGAGGAGCAACCCGGGCAGCGTCATGACACCCCCAGCAGACGTATCAAAGTGGAAGGTCGCACGGTCCAAGGGTGGACCTGTCACAATGGCATGTCAAGTCCGCCGCCGCCGCTGCCGGAGAGGTTCCCCATGGCCGACCCCCCGCTCAACGCCACCGCGGCCTCGCTCCTCGGCTTCCTCCACGACGGGCCGATGACCGGCTGGGACCTCGTCGCCACCGCGCAGCGGCAGATCGGCGACTTCTGGTCGCTGACGCAGAGCCAGGTCTACCGGGAGCTGTCCGCGATGGCGCGGTCGGGGCTGGTGGCGGCGGGCGAGCGGGGCCGGCGTGACCGGCAGCCGTACGCGATCACCGACGCCGGCCGCGACGCGTTCGCCCGGTGGGCGCGCCAGGCGCCCGCGCACGAGACGATCCGCTTCCCGCTGCTGCTCACGGTCATGTTCGGCCGGCACGTGCCGGCCGCCCGGCTGGCCGAGGTGGTGGCCGAACACCGCGGCGCGCACGAGGCCCGGCTGGCCGGCTACGAGGAGCAGCGGGCCGAGCTGCCGCCGGGCGCCGCCGACCACGAGCCCTACGCGGTGGCCACCCTCGACTTCGGCATCGCGTACGAGCGGGCCGTGCTGGCCTGGTTCGACGGCCTGCCGGCCGCGATCGCCGGCACCGCCCCGCCGGAGTCGGGGCCGGGCTGACTCCGCCCCGCCCCGTCCGGCGCGGGCCAGGTCAGCTGACCTCCGGTCCCCGCCGGCGCAGCTCGTCCACGGCGCCCATCGCGTCGCGCAGCTCGCCGAGCCACGAGTCGGCGTGCTTGCCGACCAGCCGGACGCACCACGCCAACGCCTCCGAGCGCGACCGCGCCACGCCGGCGTCGACGAGCGTGTCCAGCACCTGGCGCTCCGGCTGGCGCAGCCGGGTCATCACCGGCGCCGAATGGGTCGTGAACAGCTCCCGCCGACCGCCGCACACCGCGCCCCACGCCGCCTTGCGCCGGTAGCGGTGCTCGATCTGCTGGGCGAGCCGGATCCGCTGGTCGCGGGTGGCCTCCCGGTGGCTGGCGATGCGCCCGGCCTCGGCCGCCGCCCGGTCGCTCTCGCCGGCGCCGTCGGCCAGCGTGGGCGCGGCCAGCCCGCCGACGATCATGATCTCGTCGCGGTCCACCGTCACCTCCGGCGGCCCGGTGTACCAGCCGTCCGGGAGCAGCCCCGTGATCCACGCCGGGGCGTCGGTGGCCGGCGGCGGCTCGGAACGGCCCCCGCCGGAATGCCATGGTCCGCGCATGTCGTCCTCCCGTTGCTGGCGTTGCTTTGATTACATGCTTACACCTATGCGGAAGCAACAACAAGGCCCGGCGCGCAGATCGCGCGCCGGGCCTGGTGCGGGCAGCGGTCAGCCCAGCGCCGCCACCAGGTCCGCCGGGTCGGTCACCGGGCGGTCGCAGACAAAACCACGGCAGATGTACGCCGCTGGCGCGCCCGCCACCAGCGGACGGTCCGCCAGGAGGGGCACGCCCGCCTGGTCCGGCGCGCCGGCCACCACCACGGCGCCCGGTGGCGCGTGCCGGTGCGCGGCCCGCACCAGCGGGTCGCCCGCCGGGTCGGCGGTCACCACGGCGATCTCGTACGGGCCGGACAGCAGCGCCTCACCGACCGCGGCGGCGTAACCCGTGAACCGCGGGTGCGAACCCGCCAGCGGCGCCACCGTCGCCAGCGCTGCCTCGGCGGCCTCCCGGTAGCGGGGCAGCGCGGTCAGCGCCGAGTACGTCACCAGGGCCGCCGCCGTCGCCGACAGGCCCGCCGGCGTGGCGTTGTCGGTCGGATCGGCCGGCCGGGTGACCAGCCGCTCGGCGTCGTCGGCGGTGTCGTAGAAGCCACCGGAACCCGTGCCGAAGTGCGCCAGCGCGGCGTCCAGCAGGTCCCCGGCCAGCGCCAACCAGCGGCCCTCGGCGGTGAGCTGGTGCACGGCGCAGAACGCCTCCGCCACGGCGCCGTAGTCGTCCAGGACGGCGGCCGGCTGCCCCACCACGCCGTCCCGGGACACCCGGCGCAGCCGGCCGGCCACGACGTGCAGGTCCGCCAGCAGGCGGGCCGCGCCGAGCGCCGTCTCCGCCGCCTCGGCCGCGCCCGGGCCGCCCAGCACGGCGTACTCCGCCAGGGCCGTCACCGCGAGCCCGTTCCAGGCGGCGACGACCTTGTCGTCGCGGGCCGGCTGCGGCCGGTCGGCGCGGGCCGCGAGCAGCTTCGCCCGCAGCCGCGCCCACCTCTCCCGCACCTCGGCGTCGGCGTCGTCGATGTCGCGGGCCAGTCGCAGCACGCTGGTGCCGTGCTCGAACGTGCCCCCCGGCGTCACCTCCAGCAGATCGGCGGCCCACGCCCCGTCGGCCGGGCCGAGCGCCGCGACGAGCTGGTCGGGCGTCCACGCGTAGGTGAGCCCCTCCACGCCGTCGGTGTCGGCGTCCAACGCGGACGCCAGGCCGCCCTCGGCCGTCCGCAGGTCCCGGCGCAGGAATCCCGCCGTCTCCGCGGCCACCCGGCCGGCCAGCGCGTCTCCGGTCAGCCGCCACAGGTGCGTGTAGACGCGCAGCAACAGCGCGTTGTCGTACAACATCTTCTCGAAGTGCGGCACCGTCCAGGTGGCGTCCACGCTGTACCGCGCGAAGCCGCCGGCGAGCTGGTCGTAGATGCCGCCGCGGGCCATCGCCTCGGCGGTGTGCCGGACCATCTCCAGCGCCCGCGTGTCCCCGGTGCGCTGGTGGTGCCGGAGCAGGAAGAGCAGGTTCATGTGCGGCGGGAACTTCGGCGCCTCCCCGTACCCGCCGTAGGTGTCGTCGTAGTCGCGGTCGAGCCCGCGCACGGCGGCGTCGAGCAGCTCCGCGCCGAGCGGCGCCGTCGGCCCACCCACCCCCTGGGCGCCGCCGACGGCCTGCACCACGGCGGCGCCCTGGCGCAGGACAGCCTGCCGCTGGTCGCGCCACGCGGCCGCCACGGACTCCAGCAGGCGGACGAACGACTCGCGCGGGAAGTACGTGCCGCAGAAGAACGGCTCACCGGCCGGGGTGGCGAAGACCGTCATCGGCCAGCCGCCCTGCCCGGTCATCGCCTGCGTGGCGGTCATGTACACCGCGTCCACGTCCGGCCGCTCCTCGCGGTCCACCTTGACCGGCACGAAATGCTCGTTCACCAGCCGACCCACGGCGGTCTGCTCGAAGGACTCGTGCGCCATGACGTGACACCAGTGGCAGGCGGCGTAGCCGACCGAGATGAGCAGGGGGACGTCCCGGCGCCGGGCCTCCGCGAACGCCTCCTCGCCCCACTCGAACCAGTCGACGGGGTTGTCCGCGTGCTGCTGGAGATACGGGCTGGTCGCGTCCTTGAGGCGGTTCACCATGCCCTCACGCTAGCCTCAGCCGTCGGTGCAGGTCATTCGTTGCTTGGCGACGGCCGAGGACAGGTGGGCGAATGCGCCGCCGGGTTGGGGGGTGACGTCGGTGGCGCTGATCACGCCGATGCAGAACCGGACCTCCGGGCTGCCGCCGGGGAGCGTCAGTGGCGGGTCGAAGGTACCTGCGTAGGGATGCCGCACTGCGAGCGGACGGGTCACCTGGGCGGTGCCGGAGATCGAGGCGCCGGGGGCGACGGTGCGGCCGGTTTGCCGGATCGGCTGGGTCACGTCGACGCCGTCGGGCGGGGCGAGGAAGCGGTAGGCCACCTCGACCGTGTCGTTGTCGCCGGGTGTGATCCACACCTGGGGTTGGTCGGCGGTGCCGGCGACCGGGCCGTCGAGGACGACGATCGGAGTGCTGTCGTCGTTACGTAGGCTCCATTGCCACGACAGGTGCGTGTCGGTGCGGGTCAGTGTGGCTTGCAGGGTGGCCTTCGGTTCGCGGGGTTCGCGGGGTTCGCTGTCGCTGTTGCCGCAGCCGGCCAGGACGACGGCGAGGGCGAACGGCGCGGCGATGATGCGGCGGCGCATCGTCAGTACCTGGGCCGGTGCGGTGCGCCGAGTTCTTCGCGGAGGCCGTTTTCGGTCAGGTCGTAGGGGTGGTCGGGGTCGATCCGATTCGGGGTGGCCGGGTTGTTGTCGTCGTCGATGGGCAGGCCGGCGGCTGCGCGCTCCCTGTTGGGCACTCCGGGATTGTCCGATCCGGTGTAGTCACCGTCGGCGAGAGTGTCGTGCGAATAGTCGTACACGTGGGCGAGCTCGTGGTAGAGGATCGTGACCGGTGGTCCGTCGTGCAGGGTGTCGAACGACGGGTTGTACGCCACCTCGTAGGACTCCTTGCCGAACCAGCCCGGGTCGGCGGCGGCTGTGCCGTTCTCCGCGGTCAGCTCCTTGATCGTCAGGCCGTTGCCGTCGTAGAACCAGTTCCCGCTGTCGTCGTGCGCCCGCTGCAGGGCGCCGAGCATCCGCTGCCCGTCGGGCGAGGAGCGCAGCAGGTCCAGATCGGCCTGGACGCGTTCGACGAATTCCGGTGACCCGGTGATCTTGATGTACTGGGCCTGGTCGGAGATCTGCACGTTGACCGCATTTTCGGTGTTGGCGGTGTGGTCCTCGTTCTGTTGGAGGTAGGCGGTGTCGTTGCCGTTCCCACCGTCGACCGCGTCCCGGCCGGCGCCGGCGTAGCTGACGTCGTCGCCGGTGCCGCCGCGGATGACGTCGTTGCCACGGCCGCCGGAGAGCATGTCGTTGCCGGCGCCGCCGGCCAGGGCGTCGTCGCCGGTGCCGCCCTCGAGGTAGTCCCGGCCGGCGCCGCCGTCGAGTGTGTCGTTGCCGGACAGGCCGTACAGGGTGTCGTCGCCGAGCCCGCCGGTGAGGGTGTCGTCGCCGGCGCCGCCGTCGACGTAGTCCCGGTCGGCGCCGCCGTCGAGGACGTCCGTGCCGCCCCGGCCGAAGACGTTGTCGATACCGGACCCGCCGCGGACGGTGTCGTCGCCCTCGCCGGCGTCGAGGGTGTCCTGGCCGGCGCCGCCCTCGATCAGGTCGGTGCCGTCACCGCCGCCGATCCTGTTGTTGCCGAGGCCGCCGTACAGCCGGTCGTTGCCTTCGCCGCCGTCGATCTGCTCCACGACCGGCTGCATCAGGTCCTCGCCCGGCAGGTGGCGGCGGGTCGCGCCCGCGGTGATCAGATCTTCGCCGCCGCGGCCGTCGATCAGGTCGCGCCCGTCGAGGCCGAGGATCCGATCAGTGCCGTCGCCGCCGCGCAGCGTGTCGTCGCCCTCCCCGCCGAGCAGGGTGAGGTGGACGCGGGTGCCGGGGGTGACGTCGACCGTGTCGTTGCCCTGGCCGGCCCGGATGGTCACGTCGTAGCCGGGCGGGAACGTCACCGTCTCCCCGTTGACTGTGACGATCTGCTCGCCGGTACGGGGGTCGACCGTCACCGTCACCTTGTCGTCGCCGGGACCGGTGTTGAGCACGACAGAGTCGCCGTCGTAGATCCAGCGGGTGGTCTTCGCCTCCGGTGGCAGCGTCCAGCCGTCGGTGTTGCCTTCGGCCACGTCCCGCCAGGAGGACGCCAGGCTGCGGACGTCGTCGCTGGCGCCGTCGATGGTGCTCCGGTAGCGGCGCAGCTCCATGTCCAGCGCGCCGCGGATCTGGCCGGCCTCGGTGATCGCCGTATTGACGCGGGCAACGTCGTCGTCGTTGCGCAGCTGGAAGGTGATGCTGGTGCCCGTCTGTCCGGTCGGCACCCCGGTGCGGCCGAGGCTGTCATTGAGCGCATGCTGCGCCTCGATCAGCGCGTCGCCGGCCGACGCCAGGTTCGTCGCGCACGTCTGCGCGTTGGTCACCAGGTCAGTGACAGTCCCGCTGAGCTTCTTCAGGTGGTCGTGGTACGTGTCGGCGGTGTCGCCGCTCCAGGCGTCTCCTACCAGTGGCGCCGCGGCCCGGCCGACCGCGTCCCGGTGCCCGCCGGCAGCGGTGGCGAAGGTCCGCCACTGCCGGGCGGCCTGGTGCAGCGCCTGCGGGTCGGCCGCGAGATACCAGATGTTTTCCATCGTGTGCGGGTCGGGCTGCGTCATATCGCGCGCCTCATGCCGGGCCCCTTGCGCAGCCGCTCCGCGGCTTCGCGGTCGGCCTGCTGATACGCGAACGCCACCCGGTACAGCCGGTCGACGTCACCTTCATAGACCCCCACGACCTGCCGCCACGTGTCATCCATCGCCGCCACGGCCTCGGCCGCGACAACCGCGCACTGGCCACCCTCGAGTGTGTTGCCGAATGCACTGCCGGCCGGTGTCACCGCGCCCTGGGCGGACGACCACGCGGAGGTCATCCCGTCCGCGTTGCCCAAAGTGGTCTTCGCCAGCCGCACGAGCTTTTCCGGCTCGGCACGGACCTCGTCCCCCATACCCGTCGATGCTATCAACCTGCTCCGCCATGCCGGGCACCCCGACGGGGCGACCCGGTCGGGGCTCGAATCCGGAGGCGACGGAGTCGGCTCAGCCGGCGAGCCAGCCGGCGAACTGCTCCGGGGTCCGCACGCCATGGTCCAGGACCGCCGTATAGACCTGGACGCTGCGGACGTCCCCGCGGTCCGCCCACCCATCCTTGATCGCCAGAATCGCCGCCCGCGCGTCCGGCGTCAGTCGCGGCGGCAGGGAACGCAGGTGCGCGAGGTCCGGCTGACGGTCGGGTTCGTCGACGAACCAGATGTCCAGCGTCCAGTCCCGGCCCTGCGGCGATCGGTACTGGACGCCGAGGTACAGGCCGTCCGGATAACCGGGGTCGGTGTTCCAGTCCCCCGTGTCGTCGCGGAGTTGGACCTGCCGCACCCGCGGGTGCACCGCGAGGCGGGCGCCCAGCTGGGCGACGGCCTCGGCGGTGCCGGCGGCCAGGGTCGGACACACGACCGTGACGTCGAGGTCGGCGCGGACCATCAGGCCGAGCGCGGCGCTGCCCACCCGGACCGGCTCGCCCACGGCCGCGAGCCGTCCGGTCAGCCCGAGGTCGGCGTCGACAGCACCGGCCTCCGCCTGTAGCTCCGCCTGGCGCCGCGCGAGGTCCACGTTCGTACCCATGCCCCCTATCCTCACGCGCCGTCGGCGCGCAGGGGGAAGACGTTGGGCTGGGCCGTGTCCAGCAGCGTGCGCAGCACGGTGACGACCTTGTCGGCCGGCATCGGCCGGAAGAAGTGGTAACCCTGCGCGGCGGTGCAGCCGAGCGCCGCCAGGGCGGCCCGCTGGTCGGCGGTCTCGACGCCCTCCGCGACGACGCGCAGGCCGAGCTCGCGGGCCAGGTCGACGGTCGTCCGCACGATCGCGGCCGCCTCCGGCGAATCCACCATCCGGCCGACGAAGGCCCGGTCGACCTTCAGCTCGTCCACCGTGATGCGGGTCAGGAACGTCAGGGACGAGTAGCCGGTGCCGAAGTCGTCCACGGCGAGCTGCACCCCGACCTGGCGCAGGCCGCCGAGCACCTCGTCGATGATTTCCAGCTCGCTCATCACCACGGTCTCGGTGATCTCCAGCACCAGCCGGTGGGGCGGCACCTGATGCCGGCGCAGCAGCTCCGTGACGTCCATCGGCAGGCGCGGGTCCAGCAGGCTGCGGGCCGACACGTTCACCGAGATGGGCACGGGGACGCCCTGCCGGGCCCAGTCCGCCGCGGCCGCCAGCGCCTTGTCGATCACATAGCGGGTGAACGCCGCCAGCAGCTCGCTGCCCTCCACCACGCGGACGAACTCGCCCGGCCCGAGCGCGCCCCGCCGCGGGTGCCGCCAGCGGATCAGCGCCTCGACCCCGGTCGGCTCGCCGGTGGCCAGGTCAACGGCCGGCTGCAGCGCGAGCACGAGCTGGTCGTCCACGGTCAGCGCCTCGCGGATCTCCGCGAGGAGCGCGAGCTGGTCCGTGCTCGCCTCGTCCCGGGCGCTGTCGTACCAGGCGACGCTGCCGCCACCCGCCTTGGCCTGGTACATGGCGATGTCCGCGCGACGCAGGAGCTCGGTCATGTCCGCCGCGCCGGCCGGCGCCAGCGCCACCCCGACGGACGCCTCCACGGACAGCTGCACGCCGGCCACCTCGGTGGGCACCGCGAGCGCCTCCGCGATCTGCCGCGCCCGGCGCAACACCAGCGACATCGGGGCCGGCCGGTCCACCAGCCCGGCCGGCTCGCCCGCGGGTGGCCCGGGCGAGAGCAGGATCGCGTACTCGTCGCCGCCCAGGCGCGCGAGCAACTCGCCCGGCTGCGCGAGCTCCCTGAGCCGGCGGGCGGTCACCTGGAGCAACTCGTCCCCCGCCGCGTGCCCGAGGGTGTCGTTGACCTCCTTGAAGTGATCGATGTCGAGCAGCAGCAGGGCCACCGGCCGGTCGGACTCCAGCAGCCGCAGGTGTACGTCGCCCTTGACCAGCAGGGCGGCCCTGTTCAACAGGCCGGTCAGCGGGTCGTGCAACTTGTCGTGCGACGAGCGGGCCTCCAGCAGCCGGAGCCGCCGGTGCGTGGCGGCGTCGTGCAGCGCCGCGCCGAGCGCCACGCTGAAGGCCGTCAGCGCCAGCTCGTCCCGCTGCCCCGGGCTCGCCTCGGCCGGGTAGCGCACGCGCAGCTCGCCGACGTCCGCCCCGCCGACCCGCATCGGGCGGTGCACGACGCGGCCCGACTCGTCCGCCGGCGGTGGGCCGCCGGCGTCCCACTCGGTGGCGAGCGGCGGCACCGGCTCC
>DASQDS010000158.1:0-1900 GCA_035634075.1 Pilimelia sp.
GGCGTGGATCCGCTCGGCCGACGTCGTGCTGGCCGTGCCCTGGTACGAGCCCTTCGGCATCACCCCGCTGGAGGCCATGGCCTGCGGCCGGCCGGTGGTCGCCACCGCGGTCGGCGGGCTGCAGGACTCCGTCGCCGACGGCGTCACCGGCGACCTGGTCCCGCCGCGGGACCCCGCCCGGCTCGGCGAGGTGCTCGCCGCGCTGCTGGCCGACGACGCCCGCCGCGCCGCCTACGGCGCGGCCGGGGTGGAGCGCGCCCGCAACCGCTACCGGTGGGCCCGCGTGGTCGCCGACACCGACACCGTCTACCGGCAGGTCCTGGCCGGCCGCACCCCCGTGGAGGTCGCCCGATGAACCCCGCCCCCCTGTCCGAGGCTCCGCACTCGTCCGGCGAGGTCGTGTCCCCGGACACCTGCACCCACCTCACCGGCGCGGACCACGTCAAGTCGCTGACCGCGGCGCTGGGGTCGCTGGACGGCCAGCTCGACGCGCTGGACCGCTGGGGCCGGCAGATCGCCGACGTCCTGTGCGGGGGGTCGCGCGGCCGGCTGCTGGCCGCTGGCAACGGCGGCAGCGCGGCCCAGGCGCAGCACCTGACCGCCGAGCTGGTCGGCCGCTACCGGGCCGACCGGCCGCCGTTCTCCGCGATCTGCCTGACCGCCGAGACCTCGTCGCTGACCGCGATCGCCAACGACTACCCGGCCGACGAGCTGTTCGCCCGCCAGGTCGAGGCGCACGGCCGGGCCGGCGACGTGCTGGTGCTGCTGTCGACGTCGGGCCGCAGCCCCAACGCCGTCGCCGCCGCCCGCCGGGCCCGCGAGTGCGGCATCACCGTGCTGGCGATGACCGGCCCGGCGCCCAACCCGCTGGCCGCGGTCGCCGACGACGCGGTCTGCATCGACTCCCCGTGGACGGCGACGGTCCAGGAGTGCCACCTGGTCGCGCTGCACCTGGTCTGCGCCGCCTTCGACGCCGCCGTGCTGGCCGAGCCGGCCCGGGTGCCGGACACCCGGCTCGGGGTCGCCCGGTGACCCGGCCGCTGGTGGTCGTCGGCGACGCCCTGCTCGACGTCGACCTGGTCGGGACGGCGTCCCGGCTCACCCCCGACGCGCCCGTGCCGGTCGTCGAGGACGTCGAGACCCGCGAGCGCCCCGGCGGCGCGGCCCTCGCGGCGGTGATCGCGGCGCGGGCCACCCGCCGGGAGGTCGTGCTGGTCGCCCCGATGGCCGACGACGAGGACGCCGACCGGCTGCGCGCGCTGCTGGCCGGCCGGGTGCGGCTGGTGGAGGTCCCGGCGACCGGGGGGACGGCGGTGAAGCGCCGCGTCCGGGTGGGCGACCACTCGGTGGCCCGCATCGACAGCGGCGCACCGGTGGCCGGGCTGGGCGCGCTGCCCGCCGAGGCCGCCGCGGTGATCCGGGACGCGGCCGCGGTGCTGGTGGCCGACTACGGCCGGGGGACGACGGCCGACCCCGCCGTCCGCGCGGTGCTGGCCGAGGCCGGTGGGCCGGTGGTCTGGGACCCGCACCCGCGCGGCGCCGAGCCGGTGCGGGGTATCCGGCTGGTGACCCCCAACGCCGCCGAGGCCGCGCGCGTGGTGCCGGACGTGGCCGGCGACGGGCTGGCTGCCGTCGGCGCCCGCGCCGAGGCGCTCATCGGGCGGTGGGGCGTGGGCGCGGTCGCGGTGACCATGGGCGCCCGCGGTGCGCTGCTGTCCTACGGCCCGGGGGCGCCGATGGTCGTGCCCGCCCTGCCGGTCACCGAGCCGGCGGCGAGCAGCACGGTGGCGGCGGCCGCGAAGGCGTCGCCGGCACCGCAGGGGTCACCGCTGGCCGGCACGGCAGGCACGACCATCGGCGTCCCGGCTCACCCCCGACGCGCCCGTGCCGGTCGTCGAGG
>DASQDS010000159.1:0-3574 GCA_035634075.1 Pilimelia sp.
GCTGCACGCCCAGAAGGCACTGCTGACCTGGCTGCTGGCGCAGGACACCCGGTGACCGGGCCGCTGACCCGCACCGCGCGGCACGCCCGGATCGAGGGCCTGATCCGGGACCAGGGGGTGCGGTCGCAGACCGAGCTGGCCGACCTGCTGGCCGCCGACGGCATGCAGGTCACCCAGGCGACCCTGTCCCGGGACCTGGAGGAGCTGCGCGCGGTGAAGGTCCGGGCCGCCGACGGCGGGCCCGCCGCGTACCTCATCCCCGAGGACGGCACCGCGGCCCTGCGGCGCGCCGAGCAGGCGCCGGCGCGCCTCGTCCGGCTGCTGCGCGAGCTGCTCACCGGCGTCGACGCCAGCGGCAACCTGGCCGTGCTGCGCACCCCGCCGGGCGCGGCCCAGTTCCTCGCGAGCGCGCTGGACCGCGCCGGACTGCCCGAGGTCGTCGGCACGATCGCCGGCGACGACACCATCCTCGTCGTGGCCCGCGAGGCCGTCGGCGGGGCGGGACTCGCCACCAAGCTCGCCGGCTGGGCCGGCCGTGAACCTGTGGAAGGACACTCATCATGACTCTGGGAGCTGCAACATGACCGAGCGCGTCGTCCTGGCGTACTCCGGGGGCCTGGACACCTCCGTGGCCATTCCGTACCTCGCCGACAAGACCGGGGCCGAGGTGATCGCCGTCGCGGTCGACGTGGGTCAGGGCGGCGAGGACATGAACGTGATCCGCCAGCGCGCGCTCGACTGCGGCGCGGTGGAATCCGAGCTGGTCGACGCGCGCGAGGAGTTCGCCGCCGACTTCTGCGTG
The DNA here is from genome assembly GCA_035634075.1 of Pilimelia sp. Lineage (GTDB taxonomy): Bacteria > Actinomycetota > Actinomycetes > Mycobacteriales > Micromonosporaceae > DASQDS01. Next base: position 803 of record DASQDS010000159.1, read on the forward strand.
CCCGCGCTGCGCGCGAACGCGCTCTACATGGACCGCTACCCGCTCGTGTCGGCGCTGAGCCGGCCGCTGATCGTCAAGCACCTGGTGGCTGCCGCCCGCCAGCACGGCGGCACGATCGTCTCGCACGGCTGCACCGGCAAGGGCAACGACCAGGTGCGCTTCGAGGTCGGCCTGGGCGCGCTCGCGCCGGACCTGAAGGTGGTCGCGCCGGCCCGCGACTTCGCGTGGACGCGGGACAAGGCGATCGCGTACGCCGACGAGCGCGGCCTGCCGATCGACGTGACCGCCAAGTCGCCGTACTCGATCGACCAGAACCTGTGGGGCCGGGCCGTGGAGACCGGCTTCCTGGAGGACATCTGGAACGGCCCGATCGAGGACCTCTACGCGTACACCGCCGACCCGGCGGCACCGCGCGAGCCGGACGACGTCGTGATCACCTTCGCCGCCGGCGTGCCGGTGGCCGTCGACGGCCAGGCCATGACGCCGTACCAGGTGATCGTCGAGCTGAACCGGCGGGCCGGGGCCCAGGGCGTCGGCCGCCTCGACATGGTCGAGGACCGGCTGGTCGGGATCAAGAGCCGCGAGGTGTACGAGGCACCCGGCGCGATCGCCCTCATCACCGCGCACATGGAGCTGGAGAGCGTGACCGTGGAGCGCGACGTCGCCCGGTTCAAGCGCGGCGTGGACCAGCGCTGGGGCGAGCTGGCGTACGACGGCCTGTGGTTCTCGCCGCTGAAGGCGGCGCTGGACGCGTTCATCGACGAGACCCAGCAGCACGTGACCGGCGACGTGCGGCTGCGGCTGCACGGCGGGCGCGCCGTCGTCACCGGCCGGCGGTCGCCGGCCAGCCTCTACGACTTCGGCCTGGCCACCTACGACACGGGCGACACCTTCGACCAGTCCCTCGCGAAGGGGTTCGTGCAGTTGTGGGGGCTGCCGACGCGACTGGCCGCGGCGCGGGACGCCCGCGTTGAAGGCGGCACCGGCCAGTGACGACAATGGCGGGCGTGAACGATCAATCGCTCTCCGAGAACTCCACCCGGTTGTGGGGCGGCCGGTTCGCCGGCGGCCCCGCCGAGGCGCTGGCCCGGCTGTCCGTCAGCGTCCAGTTCGACTGGCGGCTGGCCCCGTACGACCTGATGGCGTCCCGGGCGCACGCCCGGGTGCTGGCCCGCGCGGGGCTGCTGACGGCCGAGGAGGTGGGTCGGATGCTGGCCGCGCTGGACGACCTGGAGGCGGCCTGCGCCTCCGGGGAGTTCCGGCCGACGGTGGAGGACGAGGACGTGCACACCGCGCTGGAGCGCGGCCTGCTCGAGCGGCTCGGCGCGCTCGGCGGCAAGCTGCGCGCCGGCCGGTCCCGCAACGACCAGGTCGCGACCGACCTGCGGTTGTACCTGCGCGACCACGCCCGCGGGGTGGCCACCCGGCTGATCGAGCTGGCCGACGCCCTGGTGGAACAGGCCAACCGGCACATCGAGACCCCGGCGCCCGGGATGACCCACCTGCAGCACGCCCAGCCGGTGACGTTCGGGCACTGGCTGCTCGCCCACGTCCAGCCGCTGCTGCGCGACCTGGACAGGCTGCGCGACTGGGACGCCCGGGCGGCGGTCTGCCCGCTGGGCTCCGGCGCGCTGGCCGGCTCGTCGCTGCCGCTGGACCCGGTGCAGACCGCCCGCGAGCTGGGCTTCGCCGCGCCGGCCGCCAACTCGATGGACGCGGTGGGCGACCGCGACTTCGTGGCGGAGTTCCTCTTCGTGCTGGCCCTGGCCGGGGTGCACCTGTCCCGGCTCGGCGAGGAACTGGTCCTGTGGACCTCGCAGGAGTTCGGCTGGGTCGACCTGGACGACGCCTTCGCCACCGGCTCGTCGATCATGCCGCAGAAGAAGAACGCGGACATCGCCGAGCTGGCCCGCGGCAAGGCCGGGCGGCTCATCGGTGGCCTGGTCACCGTCCTGACCATGCTGAAGGGCCTGCCGCTGGCGTACGACCGGGACATGCAGGAGGACAAAGAACCGGCGTTCGACGCGGTGGACACCCTCGAGCTGGTGCTCCCCGCGTTGGCCGGCCTGGTCTCCACGATGACGGTGCGGGCCGACCGGCTCGCCGCGGCGGCCCCGGTCGGCTACTCGCTGGCCACCGAGGTCGCCGACTGGCTGGTGCGCCGGGGCGTACCGTTCCGCGAGGCGCACGAGGTGACCGGCCGCCTGGTCGCCCTGTGCGCCGCCCGGGACTGCGCCCTGGACGAGGTGTCCGACGCCGACCTGCGCGCGGTCAGCGAGCACCTCGACCCGTCCGTGCGCGACGTGCTGTCCGTGCGGTCGGCGCTGGCCGCCCGGTCCACGCCCGGCTCCACCGGCCCCGGCCCGGTCGCCGACCAGCTGGCCGCCGTGGGCGACCGGCTGGACGGCTGGCGCGAGTGGGCCACCGAGCGGGTGGTGCCGCGCTGAGCGGCGTCGACACCTTGGCCGCGCTGCTCGCCGGGCCGGTCGAGCCGGCGGCGCGCGGCCTGCTCGGCTGCCTGCTGACCGCCGGCGGCGTGACGGTCCGGCTGACCGAGGTCGAGGCGTACGCGGGCAGCGGCGGGGACCCGGCGTCGCACGCGCACCGGGGCCGCACGGACCGCAACGCGGTGATGTTCGGCCCGTCCGGGCACGCGTACGTCTACTTCACGTACGGCATGCACTGGTGCCTGAACGTGGTCACCGGGCCCCCCGGCGAGGCGGCGGCCGTGCTGCTGCGCGCCGGCGCGGTCGTGGCCGGTGCGGCGGCGGC